>JAZQHZ010000263.1:0-4038 GCA_045540855.1 Clostridia bacterium | reverse complement strand
TTAGGCTTCTCCTTGAGGAGAGGCTCCGCCGCAGGCGGTGGTGAGGTGTAGGATGCGAAGCATCCGTCGGATTTTCCACCTCATCCGGCACTTCGTGCCACCTTCCCCTCAAGGGGAAGGCAACGCCGCTAAACAATAATTCAAAATAATTTTTCATCCAAAGGATGAAAAATCACATTCAATTGTGAATTGTGAATTATGAATTGTGAATTAATTCCGCATTACGCATTCCTTCAGATATTCCAGAAATTCATCACGCAAATCGTCTCTTGACAGTGCAAAATCTACCGTTGCCTGTAAAAAGCCCTGCTTTGCACCGATGTCATAGCGTCTGCCCTCGAAATAGTACGCATATAACGGCTCGGTTTCGCCGAGCATTACGAGTGCATCCGTAAGCTGGATTTCTCCGCCTGCGCCCTTCGGTGTCCTTTCAAGACAGTCAAAAATTCCCGGTGTGATAACGTATCTTCCCAATACCGCCATATCTGTGGGTGCGTCCTCACGCTTTGGCTTTTCCACCATTCCCGTCATTTTATAAAGTCGGTCATCAAGCTTGTCAGCACTTACAATTCCGTACTTGGATACATTTTCCATACCGACCTTCTGCACACCTAAAACACTTGCACCAACCTTTTCATACTGCTCAATAAGCTGACCGATACACGGCTTTTCACTGACAACCACGTCATCACCCAGCATTACCGCAAACGGCTCATTGCCTACGAATTTCTTTGCATAAAGGACTGCGTGTCCCAAGCCCTTCTGCTCCTGCTGACGGATGAAATGCACGTCAAGCTTTGATGAAACCTCACGCACTGCTTCAAGCATTTGTTGCTTGTTGTCACGCTCTAAAACGGCTTCAAGCTCAAACGCCTTGTCAAAATGGTTGACAATTGCATCCTTGCCTCTTGATACGATAATGAGCAAATCTGTAATACCTGCATTGATTGCCTCCTCAGCGATATACTGGATTGTCGGCTTGTCGATAATCGGGAGCATCTCCTTCGGAACTGCCTTTGTTGCCGGAAGGAATCGTGTGCCGAAGCCTGCCGCCGGAATTACTGCTTTTGTTACTTTCATTAGAAAAATCTCCTTTTTATAGATTTTTTTCTCTCTCCTATCTTGATATTATAACATTTTTGGTGTATAATAGCAATAGGAAATTTTGTTTTTTTAAAATGATATATTCGTAGAAGGTGATGAAAAATGTATATAAAAGACATATTTGAGAAGAAAAAGCCGGTGCTCTCGTTTGAGGTGTTCCCGCCCAAGCAGGAAAGCGGAATCGAGACGGTAAGTGCGGCGATTGATGAAATGGCAAAGCTGCCGATTGATTATATGAGCGTGACCTACGGTGCAGGCGGCTCGACCTCGAAAAAGACAGCCGAGATTGCACAGTATATGCAGGACAAGCTCAATCTGACAGCTCTTGCACATCTCACGTGCATTTCTTCGGACAAGGAAAATATACATACCTCGCTTGAGGATTTAAGGGACAAGGGAGTTAAGAACATTCTTGCACTGCGTGGCGATATCCCGAAGGATATTACGTTCCCGCTGCCGCAGAGCTATAAATATGCGAGCGAGCTTGTGCAGGATATCAAGGATTTCGGCGGCTTCTGCGTAGGCGGAGCGTGTTATCCGGAATGTCATCCGGACAGCAGCTCGATTGAGACGGATATTGAAAACTTAAAAATCAAGGTGGATGCAGGTGTGGATTTCCTTGTAACGCAGATGTTTTTCGATAACGACGCATTCTACAATTTCCGCGATAAGGCGGCAAAAAAGGGCATAAATCTGCCGATTACGGCAGGAATTATGCCGCTTACAAATATCTCGCAGATACAGAGAATGTGTATTTTATCAGGCGGTGCATCAATGCCGTCGAAGTTCACGAAGATGATTTCAAAATACGAGGCTAACCCGGCGGCGTTAAGGCAGGCAGGACTTGCGTATGCGGTGGATCAGATTATAGAGCTTGTGTCAAACGACATTGACGGAATACACCTCTATACAATGAACAAGCCCGAAACGGCACAGAGGATTGTGTCAGTGATAAACAGCCTGTTTGAATAATCGGCAATCACGACAATTATATTAGAAAATAATCAAAAATTTAACGGTCTTTTTGTGCAAAAAGGGGAAAAGTGGATAATTTTCATAATTGTACTTGTATATTGACAAAATTTGATGTAAAATATAATTATAGGGTTATATGCCCAAATAAAAAAATAATTATTTTTTTAGGAGGTAATTCCAATGGCAGTAAAAGTTGCTATTAACGGATTCGGCCGTATCGGTCGTCTCGCATTCAGACAGATGTTCGGTGCAGAGGGTTACGAGGTTGTTGCTATCAACGACTTAACAAGCCCGAAGATGCTCGCTCACTTATTAAAGTATGACTCATCACAGGGTAAGTATGCTCTTGCTGACACAGTTGTTGCAGGTGATGATTCAATCACAGTTGACGGCAAGAAGATCACAATCTATGCAAAGGCTAACGCTGCAGAGCTTCCGTGGGGCGAGCTTGATGTAGACGTTGTTCTCGAGTGTACAGGTTTCTACACATCAAAGGACAAGGCAATGGCTCACATCGAGGCAGGTGCAAAGAAGGTTGTTATCTCAGCTCCGGCAGGTAACGATTTACCGACAGTTGTTTACAACGTAAACCACACAGATCTTACAGCAGATGACAAGATCATTTCAGCTGCTTCATGTACAACAAACTGCTTAGCTCCGATGGCTAAGGCTCTTAACGATTATATGCCGATTAAGAGTGGTATCATGTCAACAATTCACGCTTACACAGGCGACCAGATGATTCTTGACGGTCCGCAGAGAAAGGGTGACTTAAGAAGATCAAGAGCAGGTGCTTGCAATATCGTTCCGAACTCAACAGGTGCTGCAAAGGCAATCGGTTTAGTTATTCCGGAGTTAAACGGTAAGCTCATCGGTTCAGCTCAGAGAGTTCCGACACCGACAGGCTCAACAACAATCCTCGTTGCAGTTGTAGAGGGTGCTGCTACTGTTGACGGTATCAACGCTGCTATGAAGGCTGCTGCAACAGAGTCATTCGCTTACAACACAGATGAGATCGTTTCATCAGATATCGTTGGTTCAACATACGGTTCAATCTTCGATGCTACACAGACAATGGTAGTAGATATGGGCGATGGCACATCACAGGTACAGGTTGTTTCATGGTATGACAACGAGAACTCATACACATCACAGATGGTAAGAACAATCAAGTACTTTGCTGAGTTAGCATAAGTTTTGGTTAAAAATAAGGCGGACGCAATTGCGTCCGCTTTTTTTGTGTATGTATCAGTTGTCTGCTTTAATTTCGTTAAAAATCTTTTCTATTAATATTTCCATATCTGTATTTGTAAAGTAAATATCAAGCATTGTGTCAGTGCCCTCTGTTCTGTATGCAATACTCACCATAACCTGTCCCGAATCGTCGAGATATACCCACGCATCCTCTGCAAGTGTAAAGAGATTTCGTTTAAGAATTTCTGTGATTTCCGATAATGTTACGCCGTTTGTGATTTTGATTGTTTTTGTCATAAAGATACCCCATTTCTATGTATTTGCATTAAAAAATGCGTGACTTCACCGAAGCCACGCATAAAAAACGCAGTGACTCCGATTCCCTTTATTTAGCCATAAATAACCGTAAAAAACAAATAGTACATCTGCCATTCAGGTGCGGAAAACAGAGTGTACGCTTTTTTCATAGCGTACCCTGAATAGCATATTTTATTTGTTTTTTATAAATTATTTATGGCATATTTATATTACCATAATTTTATTATTTTGTAAATATAAAAATGAAAAAATATTCCAAAAATCATTCGACAAATTTCGACAAAGGGATTTTGGAAGTGTGTAAATTTGGGTTTAGCGGGGTGTTTAAATTTATGATTGTAGGGGCTGATGCCCTCATCAGCCCGCAAAATTATACCAAATTTGCCCATTGTTACGCCAACGGCGTAACAATGGCGGGACGATGAGGGCATCGTCCCCTACATTCCT
>JAZQHZ010000262.1:0-18053 GCA_045540855.1 Clostridia bacterium | reverse complement strand
GGTGAAATCAACTGTCCGCACTGTAAAAAACGTGTCGAGCTTGAAATTGATTTCGAGGACGACGTGGATGACGAGTGGTCATTCTGATTGTAGGCAAAGGGTGCAGTTGACGTGCACCCTTTTAGTATTAAGGTGGTTGTATGCGAGGTTTATATATTCATATACCGTTCTGCGTAAAAAAGTGCAGGTACTGTGATTTCGTTTCGTACTGTAATAAGCATAGCCGCATTGATGCCTATATTGATGCACTGATACGTGAGATGCGGCAATATAAAGGTGAAGCGGTGGATACGATATTTATAGGCGGCGGCACGCCTACTGTGCTGAACAAAACACAGCTTAAAAGGCTGTGCGGTACGGTGTTTGAAAATTTCAAGGTTGCGGACTGGTATGAATTCAGCATTGAAGCAAATCCGGGAACGGTTGACTATGAAAAAGCTAAGGTGCTTCTTGATGGCGGAGTAAACAGAATCAGTCTCGGAGTGCAGTCCTTTAACGATAACGAGCTTGAGCTTCTGGGCAGAATCCATAGCTCCGAAGCGGCATATGATACGGTGCTTGAAGTCAGCAGGGCAGGCTTTCGCAATATAAATATAGATTTAATGACAGCCCTGCCCGATCAGAATATGGAAACCCTGCAGAAAACACTTGAAACTGCAATGCAGCTGCCGATAACGCATATCAGTGCATACAGTCTGATAATAGAGGAAGGAACTCCGATTTTTGATGACTATGAAAACGGCAGGTTGAATCTGCCGGATGAGGATGCCGACAGGGAAATGTATGATAGGACTGCAAAATATTTTAAAAGCAAGGGATTTGAGCAGTATGAAATTTCAAACTATGCTCTGCCGGGCTGTGAATGCAGGCATAATATCAAGTACTGGGAATGCAGGGAATATTTCGGAATAGGTGCGGCGGCACATTCGTATATTGACGGAGTGCGTTATGAAAATACGCCCGATATAGAAAGGTATATTTCGGGTGAATACCGTTTAGGTGACGGTATGGTGCTTGAAAGAAATGATAAAATCTTTGAATTTGTGATGATGGGTATGCGAATGAAATGCGGAATAAGCGAGGCAGAATTTGCATTGAGATTCGGTACAGATATTGACGAGGTGTATCCGGGTAAAATCGCAAAATTCATTGACGGTGGTTTTATAGAAAGAAAAAACGGCAATATTTATTTTACGGACAAGGGAAGAGACGTTTCCAACGCCGTATTATGTGAATTTGTGTTATAAGAAGGAAGGTAAATGAAATGAACAGAGTTGAGAAGGCGAAGGAACTGTTTCAGTCGGGATACAACTGTGCACAGGCGGTGGCAGGTGCGTATTCTGACCTGTTTGGAATGGACAACACAGAGGCGATGCGTTTTGCAGAGGGATTCGGCGGCGGTATGGGACGTATGCGTATGACCTGCGGCGCAGTGACGGCTATGTTTATGCTCGCCGGACTTAAAATGAGCAAGGGCGAAGCGAATGATACGGACACACGCACTGAAATATATCAGAAGGTGCGTGATATGGCGGCAGAGTTTGAAGGAAATAACGGCTCAATTGTCTGTGCGGATTTGCTCGGACTTAATAAGGCAGAGGAAAGTGCAAAGCCGGAGGAGAGAACTGCGGCGTATTATAAAAAGCGTCCGTGCGTTGAATGTGTAGGCGAGTGTGCAGAGATAGTGGAGAAATATTTATTAAACGATTAATCGGAGAGCGGGTGATTAAATGCGTTTATTGATTGCAGAAGATGAACGGGATCTGAATATGGTGCTGACAAACCGTATGAAGTCCGAGGGATACAGCGTGGATTCGTGCTATGACGGAGAAAGTGCACTTGATGCAGCACTTTCGGCGGAGTACGATGCGATAATCCTTGATATTGCTATGCCAAAAATGGACGGGCTTGAGGCTTTGCGAGAGATGCGTCGCCGCAACGTAGATGCGCCGGTTATTATGCTTACGGCACGTGATGCAATATCTGACAGGGTAAAGGGCTTTGAGGACGGTGCGGATGATTATCTGATAAAGCCGTTTGATTTTGATGAGCTTCTTGCAAGGGTAAGGGCACTGATGAGACGTCGCTCCAACAGTACAAGCAATGTATTCAGGGTGGCGGATCTTGTAGTGGACTGCGACCGCTTCAAAGTAAAAAGAGGCAAGGATGAGATCATACTTTCATCAAAGGAATTTTCACTGCTTGAATATATGATACGCAACAGAGGCGTTGTGCTGTCAAGGGAAAAGATTGTGAATCATATATGGAACTTTGATTATGACGGCGGCTCGAATGTGATTGATGTGTATATCAGGTATCTGAGAAAGAAAATTGACGAAAATTACAGCACCAAGCTGATACACACTATACGTGGACGGGGTTATGTGTTAAAGGACGGAGAAGTTGAATAAGATGTCGATAAAGTTCAGAGTAACGGTCTGTTACAGTCTGCTTGTGATTTTTATATGCGGAATACTTGTAGGTACAATTGCGATATTCAATGATAAAATCACCTCAAATGCAATATATGAGCTGATTGAGGACGAGGTGGGGCAAAAGGTCACACAGCTGGAGTATGATGCAAGTATTACTTTGCGTGCAGAGGATATGTATATAAATAACGGCGTATATATTCAGATATATAATAAGGAAGGGAAAATGCTTGCGGGTACTCTTCCGCCGGGCTTTTTCTCCAGGCTTAAGCCTATGGGTGACGGAGTTATAACTACCCGTGATGAAAATGACGCATATATGAGCCATTGCAGGGTGACCGAGGATGGCGAATACATAGTAAGAGGTCTTGTTTCAAAGAAAAATATGGGCATTCTTGAAGAAACGGTTATGAAAATAGCCCTTTATATGACACCTCTTATAGTGCTTATGGCATTTTTAGGCGGAAAGTTTATTGCCCGCTGGGCGTTCAGACCGCTTGATAAAATAAATTCGGCGATAAAGGAGGTTTCGTCGGGAACGGATTTGTCGAAACGTTTGGATGTGCCGGATAACCGTAATGATGAAATGAGCGAGGTGAGTCGCAGCTTTAATAATATGCTCGGACGTCTTGAAGAGGCGTTTGAGAGTGAAAAACAGTTTATTTCGGATGCATCGCATGAGCTCAGAACTCCGGTAAGTGTTATACTGGCACAGTGTCAGTGGGCGAGAATGAAGAGCGGAAGTGGTGACGATATGCAGACGCTTGATTTGATAGAGCGTCAGGCGAAGAGGATGTCGTCGCTGATTTCAAGGCTGCTGATGCTTACAAGAATGGACAGAGGAATTGAAAAGCCGGATCCTATACCGATGGATATAAGCGAGCTGGTGGCAGGCTTGTGTGATGCCATTGAAGAAAGCTCTCCGGAGGTGGAGATAGAGAAGGAGATCGAGCCGGGGCTTGAGGCGTGTATTAACTTTGTCTGCCTTAGCAGTGCGTATGAAAATCTGCTTACAAATGCGGTGAGATATGGCGGCGGTAAAATAAAGGTCAGGCTCAGGCGAATTGCGGATGAAATAGTTTTCAGCGTTGCGGACAACGGTATCGGAATCGTGCCTGAGGAAAAGGATAAAATCTGGAACAGATTTTACAGAGGTAAAAACGTGCCGTCACATGAAGGAATGGGGCTTGGGCTTTCATTTGTAAAAGATGCGGCAAAGCTTCATAATGGCAGAGTAGGAGTTGAAAGCGAGCCGGGTAAGGAAACGGTGTTTGAGCTTGTGATAAAATGCAACGGTTCCGATGATGACAAATAATCTTTAAAAAAATTGATAAATCAAAAGAAAACCGTACTTTTTTGTGTAAAAGTGCGGTTTTTTCACATAAAAAGGATAAATATATGGCAAAATTTTGTTAATAAAATACTTGAAATTTGGTTTTGTATGGTGTATAATAGTATTGAGTATAATAAAAGGGATATGCCTTTTTAGTAAGTGTGTGTAAAGAAAATATTTTAAGGGGAGATTATAAATGAAGTTTTTCAAGAAGCGTGCGGCAACCGCATTTGCGTTGGCAGTAACTATGCTTGCGACAAGTATTTCGCCGGTTTTTGCTGAGGGAACAAGTGAGATGAATACCGTTCCGGCGGATACTGATGCAACAGCATTGGCAAACAATCCGGCGTACCGTTCATACTTTGACTGGCGAGACAGAAATCAGTTCGGAATGCCGAGTGAAAACGTAATGTACGTATACGCAAAGAAGGGTGAAACGATTTATTTCGGAAGTAACGTAACAAATGCAAACGACAGAAGTATTCAGGCTATCGTGGAGCCGGAAATTGGTTTTACTACCACGCTAAGCTCAGAAGGTAAAACGTGGGCGGGCTCGTCAATTGCAGTTACATTACCTGTTTCGGATACAAAGGCATATGACCCGACAAATATGGATGTAAGTAATTTTGCACCGGGAAGTGAAATTTCGTCGGGAGTCAATACAAAGGTATATCTTTTCAAGCCGACACAGAACGGTGAAGGACACATTTCAAACCTTGAAATGGAGAAGAACGGACCGAACGGAGTTATTCAGAGCGGAGCAACAACCGTAACAGAAAACGGATACGTACCGCTTTCGTTTGTTGCACCTGTAACAGGTACATATTCATTCCGTTTCCTTTCAGAGCAGTATATTTTATCGGACCAGCCGATTGCAAAGGAAACAGATCCGAACAGACTTACATATTACGGTTCGATTGATTTCCATGGTGCATATGACAAGCTTGTCTCGGGAACAAATCTTAATTCGGACAGCAATAATAATTATTGGGAGCCGGATTTTGGTACAATCAGTTTCCCGTATGCATCTAACAGATATCAGGAAGTGAAAGCAATAGCAGACGGCTCAACTGTGACTGTTCCGGCTACTGAGTTAATGAACGGTTATACATATGAGGCAGGCAAGAATTATATTTATCTTGGTAAAAATGCAGTTGTGGGTGCAGGTTCTATTGAATTTGTGCCGCTTCATAATAATGTTACTCTTGAAGTTGTATGGGAAAGATCGGATGCTGAAGATGCATGGCAGAGAAATATACATATTGCTCAGGGTGAGTATGTTGACGGCTCATGGGTGACAACGAGAGAAGCTTCTTCAGGCAATAGTGTAGCCGGAGTGAATGTAACGAAGATTTCGACGATAAATGGAAATTCTATTGAAGCAGGAAAGCCGGTTAGAGTTTGGATTGATGCAAGAAATGGCGGCACAAGCAATGCCAAGATTTATGAAATAAGATATTACTATGACAGAACATTACCTCAGATAACCACACCAGAACCGTCACCGACACCGACGCCGACACCTACTCCGACACCTACTCCGACACCGACACCTACGCCGGAACCGACACCGATTGCATATGAACAGCACGTGAATTTGTATGATTTCATTGATATTTCATATGGTGATGACATGAGTATAAGTAAGGATTTATATGATATTACACTTTACGGCAATGGTAATGATCGTGGTTTTAAAAGTGTAATTCTTACAACTCCGGAAACACCGATAGAAGGCGGAAGTACATATGATTTTGCAATTACTCAGAATGGAGCAGATCAATATTACAACTTTGTCGACAATGCACCGACAGACAATACCGGTAGTGTTTTGCAGATAGTTCCTAAGGTTGAAAATTCGTACATTGAGCTGGTAATGAAAGCGACAAGTGGTAGCGGTACATCAACAGCGGTGCGTGAAAAAATCAATACTAAAGATATGAATACCCTGGCCTATGTTACAAATGGTGGTGCTGCACAAATTGTAACATCCTCGGTTCTTCCGATAAATGAACCGACGTATATCTATTTTAATAAGCAGTATACATATATTTATGATATAATATTCCATTACGAAGATGAGTACCCGTTCGGAGATGCTATTACTCCGGAAGCGGTTGTTTCGCCTGCACCGATTTCGTATGAGTATGCAGTGGATATAAGTGCATTTGATATGAGCGGTATTAAAACAGGTACAGACGGATATGTAAATGATTATACATATTCGGTAGCGGGTATGTATGAGTTGGTGTTCTATGGTAATGATAATAATCGAGGATATGATATTGTTGATGAATCAGTAACTCCTGTTGAGGGTGGAACAACATACGAGAGATATATTCATATTCCATATGCAAGTAATACTACTTATGTAGATTCATTTTTGGGAGAGATTCCGAAAACTGGTGTTGCATCAACATCAACATCAAGAACATTCGCTGTAACGTCAAAGCATGATAATGCATATATTGAAATTGTTTGGAAAAATGATAATAACAGAACATATATGCGTACATATGAAGGAACTACAAGAACTGATGGTGTGGCTCAAACGTCAGGTTCTGTAGTTACCACAAAAATTAAGTTGACAAAGGATCAGCCAACATACATATTTGGTCATGGTAGTGGAATGTATATCTACGAATTAAGCTACATTGTAGACGATCCGTATCCGTTTAATGGAGAACCGACTCCTGTTCCGACAACAGCACCGGAAGGTGATTCTACGGAAGATACTACAACAGAGGACGAAAGTGCAACAACATCAGAAGCTGCTTCATTGTTCTCGTATACTACTTATGAGAATACAGTAAGTGTGGATTACAGCAAAATAAGTGGCGGAAAAACAGCATCATATTCAGAGAATGGATTTTTTGACTTGGAAGTCAAGAGCGGGTATATCATAAAAGAAGAACACATTGAATTGGCTTATCCTTCTGATAATAGCAGTCCAGGACAGTATGTAGCGATTACTCCTCAGCATGATAATGCATGGGTTGAAGTGATCTGGAAAGGTACAGATAATTCACACAGAGCATTTTTGACATCGAAGCTGGGTGATAATGTAGTTAAAGAAGGAGAATATGTTGGTGCCGATAAACAATTAGCAGTAGTAGATAATCTTGAAAAAGGTCAAACAACATATATCTATGCTGGCATTTATAATTCAAAGGCATGGAAAACTTATATCTACCAAATCATCTACCACTATCCGGAAACAACAACTCACGCACGTCCGGTATCAGAGACGTATACTTGGGATTTGAACTACTTAAATGGCACAAATGATGCTGACGGTAAAACAAGTGCGTACACTGCAAATGCAATCTTAGGTGATGGAAGCTATTCTTATGGAGACGGCGTTACTGACAGTGACCATTCATATGAGCACGATATGAAAGTATACGCAACGGCTGATTATCCGGTTACAGTAAGCGGCAACAACCTGTATATCTATGACAGTAGCTTTAATAATGACGGTACTCCGTTGGGCGGTGTGCTTGAATTTACTCCGTCATATACAGGTACAGTTGAGGTTGTATATGATGCAGGAAAGATTAAGATAGAGCAGGGCACAGCATCAGCAGGTCCGGCAGATACAGTTGCAAGCACTCTTACAAGTGTGAGTATGGATGTAGTTGCAGGAGTGCCTGTCTATATCTATCCAACGGGAGGATCACATTCAGCCTACATCCGTGCAATTCACTACACAGTAACCGGTGCAACGGGACTTTCACGAAAGGTGGGCGAAAATGCCGAGCCGTGGAGTAATGATACAGGCTCACTTGTTGCGGCGTGGGATATTACAGTTGCAGATACTGCTACAAAGACTGTAAAGGACGGACGTGTATGGACAGACATTCTCTTCCTTAATGCGGGTGGCTATAAGAGATCAATTTATCCGCAGTTAAACATCTTAACAAAGGAAGGCTTCTTATATGATATGCGTCTCAACGGCGTTCAGCCTTACGGCTTCGTATTCTATTCGAATAACAGAGGCTTCCTCTTTGACCGTTGGAGCTTATTCAGTAAGCCGGAATTATCGGGTGAGACTAAGACAACAGAACGATTACAGGCGTTAGAGCATTCGTTCTACAGCTACTCGGACGGTTCAGACGTAGGTACTGCTCCGATACATATCGAAAAGGACGGCAATAACAACCCGATTGTTTACAACGGTAATATAATGCAGTCTACAATTGACGGTAACTATATCCCGGTAGATGCCGCAAAGGACGCAACACATATGATATTCTTCAACACTCCGTCAGCAGAGGCATTGAAGGCATATACGGGAAATGATACTATAAAAACAATAAGTAACGCAGATACAGACTATGCAGAGCTTTTGAATAACATCGAATATGAAGGTCTTGGAAATGCTAAGAATAATGCAGGTAATGTGCATTACGGTACAATCGGTATCGGCGGAAATTTCAGGGTAACAATTACTGCTGCGGAAGCCGCAAGACTTAATGCACTTGGTTCAAACAGTATCAGCATTATGCTTGATTTCTCGGGTTATGACCTTGATGAAAATGGTACAGCACCGGTTCCGGTTCTTGCTGAAGATGACACATGGGCAAAGCTTGCGGATGCTTCAGCCGCAACAGAGGCAGAGAAGCAGAACGTTGTCTCACTGTCTGCTGTAATCGACACAACGGCAACATCTGATAAAGTATACATACTTGCATGGGACGGACGTGACGCATACGGAAACGTGGTTCCGCAGGGAACGTATTCACAGAATGTCAAGAGCTTTATTGAAATGGGTATGGCTCACTTCCCGATTCTTGATGCGGAGCATAACCCTAACGGCTTCAAGGTTACAATGAAGAATTCGGGCAATGACAAGGCAAGCTACCTCTACTATAACAACGAGGCGGTAAGCCCGAAGAAAGATTCAGAGGATCCGAGTGCGTGGTATTTTGCAAGCCACGAAACGGAACCGCAAAAATATCCGGCACAAATTGGTGACGGTCAGAATATGACAGGCGGTGTAGACACTGCAACAGCAGGTGCGATGGTATTCGGTGAATACGATGAAACACTCGAGGGAAGTGCAGAGGCACTTCAGGATGTCTATGACGGTCTTAACAAGGGTAAAAATGGCGGTGACGGCGGTTACGGTAACTATGCCGCAATTGATATGTGGTCGAAGTATGAGAGAAGTGCAGCAGCAGAACTTTCGATTGGAGTAAACCCGATTGAAAAGCTCAAGCCGTACGTATCCTTCGTAGCGACAAACGGCTCAACAGGCTCAACAACTGATCCTTTCACAACCTCGCACGTGGGATATGCAGGTCAGAAGATTGCGGAATATCCGGCGAACAGAGGCGAAAGCACAATTTACGGAAACACAATTTCAACAGGCTTCGTTGCTAAGCTGTCAACAGCAGCAGGTGTAACGCAGAACTATGTAACCTGGGATATCACTGTTCCGGTAACGGGCACATTTGAGGGAATTGCAAACACAGGAACAGATACGTTTATCAAGATTCCGTCAACAGAAAGCTTCACAACCCAGGAAGAGGTTGACGAAGCAGAATATCTCGCATACGAGCTTTACTCAGGCTTGTTCAGCGACTATGCTGTGGCAGACGATGAAACAAGTGTAGGCGAGGAAGAGGATCCGAGCTGGGATGCAGATGCAGCGCTTGGCGAGGATGGCGATGTCGGAATCGTTGATACTGCAACAGGTGTAGTTGGCGAGGAAACCGGCATCACAGAGGAAATGTACATTGAAGAAATGGCACTTACAAGTGAAGCCGGAGACTATACGAAGTCAGAGGATTGGACAGTTACCTTTAATGTGAATCAGGAAGCGATTCTTACAGACGATGCAGGAGTAAAGGTGAATAAGGGTAATATTTATCAGGTTGAAAACATCAAGGATAATAATACCTCGAGTGCAGTGGATGCAAATATCAAGCTACGCTACAAGCTCCCGACAACAATTACAGGTACGGGTACAGTGACAGTGGGTCTTGTGATTGACAACCTGTATGCACCGTGTGCAACTGCAAGTGCAGTATATACGGCGAATGATCTTGACCAGTTCCATGACATCACAAGTACATTGTTTGACTTTGAGGCATTTGATGCCGGCACAACAACCAATTCCGTACAGGCATCAACATTTGAGAACTACTGGCAGAATCCGTATAATGACTACTTCACAATGAATGAAGATGGCATTTCATCGGTAACGATGAGCGGAGTAAGTGAGTTTGAAGCCTTGACGTATCACTGGACAACAAAGAGTTGGTCAGATATGACAAACTACAAGACTGTTGTAGATGATGTGCATTCAAACGATATGTTCTGTTTCACAGACGTTGATATGACGGATATGGCGGCAATTTATGTTAATGCAGGCACAAACAGAGACGATTCAAAGCTGTACTTCTACGCAGTAGATAAATCTGCAACTGAGTTGGCGGCAATGGATAAAGCTGCGGTTAATGCATTGCTTACAGATAATACTCTCATTGCAGAGATGAAGCTGATAAACACGGGCGGCTATACTGCATACACAAAAAATGCGACAAATGTCAGCAACGCAAAAACAGGTACAAAGGCATTGATTGTCAAGGGTACTTCGGGCGGATATGTTGCAAATCTTGATAATATCAGCTTTGCATATATCGCAAGATAATAGAAAAAAACAGGGTGGCTAATGCCACTCTGTTTTTGTGTTTTAAGACACAATAAAGCGGTTTTATGGGCAAAAAACCTACGTTTTATATCAAAAAGATAAAATTTCAGTAAAATATTGTAAGAATATTACTTGCAATATTTTTATGGATGGTATATGATATAGTCATATAATTATGATATGATGAGAATAAAAGAAAGAGGGATAAATATGAAATTCTTCAATAGAAAGAAAGCAACGGCATTTCTCCTTGCATCAGCAATGCTTATGACAAGTGTTTCTTCTGTATTTGCAGAGGGCTCAAGGGAAATGAACAAAGTACCTGCAGACGGTACGCAGCCGGTGGCAGGAAGTACAGACGCATACCGTCCGTATCTTGACTGGCGTGACCGTGACCAGTTTGGTATGGCAAGTAAAAACGTGGTACACGTGTATGCAAAGAAGGGCGAAACAGTGTTCTTCGGTAGTGACGTAACCAATGCCAGCGACAAGAGTATTCAGGCGGTTGTACATAAGGAAAGTATGTACCGTGATGCTTACGGTAACGGTGGAGATATTGAGGAATCACTCGACCTTGACGGTAATGACCTTCAGGGCTGTTCAATTGCAGTAACACTGCCGGTTGCAGAGGGCTCGACAGAAGCATTCAACCCGGAACAGGAGAAGGCTTATTTTGACTCGGTTACAGTACAGAGCTATGCAGAAGGTATATTCAAGGCTGGTTCAGCATTGGTTGACGGTGCTGACCCGACTAAGGTCTACCTTTTTGATGTAGTCGAGGGCGGAGCAGGACATATTGCAAACCCGACAATGGAAGAAAACGGACCGAACGGAGTAAACGGAACAACAAACGGCTATGAGCCGCTCAAGTTTGTTGCACCGTACACAGGAACATACGCATTCCGTTTCCTTTCAAGAGAGTACAGCAATAGTGATAAGAGAATAAATCCAACAATGAATCCGGCAATAGTTGAATCAAAGGTAATTGACTTTGACGGTTGGGATGAATATCAGGCAGCATATCCGGACGAAGGGCAGTATAAAACTACAACTCAGTATTATGAGGAATCATATGGCGATTGGATTGAGTTGAAAGCCGGTACAGATGACAAAGAAAGAACTTTTAATATAAAGAACAGCACAGGAACTATTACAATACCTGAGACTGACTATGCAGAATTAACAACTAATGTTATAAATAATTATATGGAGGTTGCTAACGGAACCTCGAAGGTAGCTTGTATAGAATTTACACCGAAGCACGATGGTGCTGTGCTTGAGTTTATCTGGGAAACAACAGATGCAACTAATACTGATAAAAGAACAATAAATGTACAGCAGGGAGATTTAAAATCATCACTCAGCTATACACCTAAAGCAAATGAAGGTTTAATAGTAACAACAATAACAGGAGTTGATGGTACACCGATTAAAGCCGGTGAACCTTTGACAATCTGGTTTGGTGGAAATACATACAAAGCAAATGTTTACGAAATTCGTTACTATCACCACAGAGCGAATGCAGGTATAGACGGTGCAGTTGCACCGACTACTACACCGGAACCGACAGCTACACCGGTGCCACAAAAGGTTGAGCTTATTAATAAATTTGCGGACTATACAACAAGGCAAGAGATAACGGTAAGCGATGATCTGTATAAGGTGTATATGCCTATTAGTACAAAAGGTAATAGTACATATAGCTATAAATATATAACAGCAAATGCTTCATATAACGATAAAACATATTCCAACTGCCTTGCGTGCTGGGGAAATAAAAGTTCAAACGGCGGAGGCTCAATTCAGCTTACATCATACAAGGATAACGCATGGTTCGAATTTGTTGTGCAGAATCAGGGTGAAAAAGACACGCACACTAATTCGAGTGTTAATATTAAGGATGCAGAAGGAAATGTATTATGGACATCTTCTACTGAGAAAGAATACGGAACATTTACAACAAAGATACTTAATACAAATGAAACATTGACTATATATCCTGATCAAAATCATTTAAGAATATATGAGATAAATTATTATTATATAGACGAAACTGCAACTACATCAGAGGTTATGTCATTGTCAGAAGCTACGACTACGGAAAGTGTCTCAATATCAAGTTTTTTCGTTGAAGATAATTCTAAAATAATTGCAGGTACAAAATTATTAGACTCAGACACTATAACAGTAGAAACTTGGGGAAGTGACGTTGCTGTTGTTCATGATGGATATAGTGAGCATACATCAAAATATCGTTTCAATCTAAGACTCACGAATGAGTATGATGGTACTTTGGAAACGGCAGACGCATATTCTGAGTGTGCGGCACTTCTTATGACTCCAAAAGTGGATGGAACATTTGCGGTAGATATAAGAATTGCTGAAAATAAGACGATGAAAATATCGGATGGCTCCAATGTTGTTACATCGTATACAGGGGCGGATGATGGTGATAGTAATAAAGCTACAGTATATTATGAAACAATTACGGCTGAATTAACGGCGGGTAAAACATATTGTTTGTATGAAAGAGGCGGAACAGGTCAGGTCTATGGTTTTACTTTTACTACTGCATCAAACACCGACGAAGACACACAAATAAGCACAGACTGGACAGCAATAGGTACAACCACTGTTACAGAATCAGACGGTGTTTATACAATAACGCAGCCGGCAGGTGAAGCAGCTGCTCCGGTAAGCTACGATCTCCTTTCAATTATGGAGAATGCCCCGACAGATATCACGACTGCAGACGGCACAATAACAGTTTCATATGATTTGTTGCGTCCGTCAGCATACAAGGGTTCATCAAATTGGTTTATAGATATAAGTACAAATACTAATGTTAGTGGATGGACTGGTGGAAATGCAGGAACATTCGGAAGACTTTCGGGCTACGGTGCTTACGATGACGATATGAAGTTTGTACCGGGTACAGGTGCAACGAATGGCACAATATATGATTTTGCAAATGCTACTGATGATAAATGGCAGACAGTGACATTTACAATTGACTTGGGTTCAAATGCTATTATGGCATCAATGGATGGTGATTCATCAGTCTCAATGAGCGATTCATATCCGACAGGCATTGCCAATGCTCTCTACTTAAATGCAGAACCGTGTGACAGTGTAACTGAAAATGGCGATGTTTTATTGAAAATCAAAAACATCACAGCATCATATACGGCGGCAGAGGAAGATACACCGGCTCCGACATCAGACAATCTCACACCGGTATCAAACCAGTATATCTGGGATTTCTATGATGTAGAAGGAACAAATGATGGCAGTGTTGTAAATTACACAACAGATACAATTTTAGGTAACCACGAGTTAGTAAACGGCGTGGATGTTGATGGCTCATATCCATATGATATATTAGCTCACGTTACAGATGATGGTCAGATAGGCGTAAAGCCGGGAATGATTTTCTTACAGACTGGGGCGGAGTTTGCTTCTGATAATACGCCGGAATCGGGTGTATTAGAGCTTATTCCTAACTGGGACGGTAAGATAAATGTTTCATTTGAATACGGCGGAATTGAGATTTATCAGCCGGGTAATACAACACTGGAAAAAGCAAGCAACACTTCATCAAGTGCAGGAGAATATAAAAGTGTATCATTGGAGGTAGAGGCTCTTAAGCCTGTATATATCTACCTAAAGGGTGGTATGACCTATGTCAGAGGTATAACCTACATCCCAGAGGAGCCTGATTCGGAAAAACGTAAGGTTGATGAAAAGTGGGCTGTTACAGGCTCAGAAGTTGCGGCATGGGATATTACAGTAACCCAGGGCGGTGGTTATACAATTGAAGGTAATAACTATGCATGGGATATTCCGAACGATTTCTATGCAAATGCAGAGAGCGAAGGACTTGAGTTGGTAGGAGAACATCAGGATATAAGTCAGTCAATTAATTACAATGGAGAAACAGTTGCCGGATTGAAGATGGGTGCTATAAAAAATAATAATATGTCAAATTATTTTTCATATACACCTCTTGCATCGGGACAACTGAATGTTTATGGATATTCCGGCAATGCAGATACTTTGGTAAAAATTACGCAAAATGGTGCGGAGATATTATCTCAGGCGTTCAGTACTGCATATGCGATGCAGGAATTTACAGTAGATGTATTGGCGGGAGAGGAAGTTAAAATTTATTCTACTCCGGGTGGAACTGAGTCGGGAACTTGGTTCTGCTACAACATAACTTTCGTAGAAGACGATAACGTTACATCGGCAAATGAATATACAGAGGTGCCGGGACGTGTATGGACGGATATTTTCTTCATCAATGCAGGTTCATATAAGGCATCAATTTATCCGCAGTTAAACGTACTGACAGAAAACGGATTCCTTTATGACTTCCGACTGAATGGTACACAGCCGTTCAGCTTCGTGTTCTATTCAAACAACCGAGGCTTCCTCTTAGACCGTTGGGCAATGTATTCAAAGCCTGAAGAAACGGGTACAAGCGGAACAATGGATTTATTGCAGTCGCTTGAACATTCATTCTACGGTAAGGGTAATGCTGACGTAGGCGAAGCACCGGATAAGAAGGAGCTTCAGTCAGACGGAACACAGATAGAATATAACGGTAATATGATGCATTCACCGGTTCTCGGAAACTATATTCCGACAGACAGCGAGAAGGATTCAACACATAAGCTGTTTGTAAACTATCCGGATCACGCATCATTTGAAGCATACACAACAAGCAAGGGCTTAAGAGTAATCACAGAAAATGCGGCATTATATCAGGATATTCTTAAAAATGTAGAATATGTAGGACTTGGTAACGCGGCAAGTGGTGCTGTGGGCACAATTGCTGTTGGTGGTGAATTCCATGCAACAATTACTCCTGATATAGCAGCAAGATTAAAGGCTCTCGGTACAGACCAGATTGCGATAGTTCTTGATTTCAGTAGCTATGCACTTACAGGCACACCGCCGGTACCGGTAAAAAATGCAGACGACACATGGTCAAAGACTGCAACAGGCACAGATGCAGAAAAGAATAATCTTGTAACCTTGTCAATGGTAGTTGATACAGATGCAACTTCAACTGTTGTATATAAGCTCAGCTGGGACGGACGTGATGCATATGGTAATATAGTTCCGGTCGGAACATATTCAGATATCATAACAAGCGTTATCGAGATGGGTACTGCACACTTCCCGATTCTTGACTCGGAGCACAATCCGAACGGATTCAAGCTCAAGATGATTAATCCGGGAAATACAACAGCAGACTACATATACTATAATAACGAGGCAGTCAGCCCGAAGACGGACGAAGATGACCCGAGTGCGTGGTATTTCACAGGTATGGATGCGTTTGTTGTAGACTATGAAGATGAAAATAAGGCTGATATATTAGATCCGCAGTCATATCCGTATATGATTGGTGATGGTCTGAACCGTACAGCAGGTGTTTCATCGGGACTTGCAACAGAGGGCGATACATCGCAGGGTGTAATGCCATTTGGAGATTATGATACAACACTTGAAGGTGACACATATGACAATGTTGTTGCAGCAGTAGGCTCGGCTGACCGAGGATATGGTAACTATGCGGCTATTGATATGTGGTCAAGATACAAGCTTGAAACAGACAGTAAGATTGAGCTTGGCGTAGCAAAGCTTGAGGATCTCAAGCCGTACGTATCATTTGTGGCAATAGATGGTAAAACAAGCAATGCATATCCGTTTAAGGTATCGCATGTGGGACATAATTATAAGATGTTGGCGGAATATGAAGATCATTTAGGTGACTCGATAGCAACAGTAGGTCAGAAATTCGGTAACACAATTTCAACAGGATTTGTTACAACACTTTCATCAGCAGCAGGTATTTCAAACGACCAGGTTGTATGGGATATAACAATTCCTGTATCAGGCTCATTTGATGATAACGGTACTACAACAACAGCACCGACATTTATCAAGGTTACTGATGACACTGCACTTACAACCCAGGAAGACATTGATGAGGCAGAATATCTCGCATATGAGATGTATGCAGGCTTATTCAGTGAATACGGAATTGATGATGAGAACAGTGTAGGCGAGGAGGAGGATCCGAGCTGGGATGCTGATTCATCATTGAACGAGGACGGCGATGTTGGTATCGTTGATACGGCAACAGGCGTTTCGCCGGAAGAGGTTTCAGTAGCAGAGGAATCATATATCGAGGATATCTCTCTCTTGAGTGAAACTGCAGGAGACTATGATGCAAGCGGTTACTGGGATGTTAAGTTTAATGTAAACACAACACCAACTCTTGTGGATGAGGTTAATACAATCAATCACGGAGATATTTATCAGGTAGAGCAGATTGGCGGCACTGATAGCGGTAAAGCTAATATCAAGCTCCGTTATAATCTCCCGACAACAATTACAGGTCAGAGTATAGTTACGGTTGGCTTGATAATTGATAACCTTTATGCACCGGGTGCAATTGCAACTGCCAAGTTAGGCGGCAACGAGCTCGACGCATATCACGATGTTACAACATATCTTGTAAGCGAAAGCAATATGGTAAGTGCTTCAAGCTTCGATGATTATGCTACAAACTCGAATAACGAGTATTACACAGGTGACAGAATTTCAGCGACAGATGCAATTAAGAACTTTGACCTGAAGATGGACTTCAGAGGAGATGACACATCAGTAACGGTTGACGGTGTTGAAATAACCAAAACATCAGCAAATTATTCGTTGTTTGATGGTGCTGTTGTCCTGAAGAACTCAAAGTATCATAATGGTCATGGTATAACAGTTCAGGATGTGGTTTCAATTCAGGTGCCGGGTGCAGCGGATATCACTATCGGAACGTGTAGTTTCTCAAATGTGAAAGCTGTTCTGAGGGATGCTTCAGGAAATGTGGTTGCATCACAGGAACTTATAGGTTCAAGAACCGGTGCCACAGGTACATTTGGTTGTTATTCAAATAATGAGGCAAATAATACAGCAGTATTATCATATACAGGTAATACAGCAGCCACACTCACACTTTCGTTTGAATCAACAAGTACAGGAGGTCCGACTTTATATCTCCCGTACTTAAGAGTAACATCAAAGTAAAACGTTTACAAAGACAGCTTCGGCTGTCTTTGTTTGCGTATTACAATATAAATTTTTTGTCAAATTTGCAAATACTACTTGAAATATTATGCAAAAAGTATTATAATATAAGTTAGATTAAAAAAACAGGAGTAATCCTGCAATTCAAACAAAAGGAGATATTTAAAATGAGTGCATTTATTGATCAGCTTAAGGCAAGAGCAAAGAATGACATTAAGAAAATCGTACTTGCAGAGGGTGAGGATTTAAGAACAATCCAGGCTGCTGCAATCGTTAAGGCAGAGGGCTACGCAAACGTAGTGCTTATCGGTAATGTTGACAAGATTAAGTCAATCGCAGCCGCAGAGGGACTTGATATAGAGGGTATCGAGATTATCGACTCAGCTCAGGGCAATGAGGCATATGCTGAGAAGTTTGCTGAGTTAAGAGCTAAGAAGGGCGTAACAATTGAGCAGGCAAGAGAGACAGTTAAGGATCCGCTTTACTATGGTAATATGATGGTAAAGATGGGTGAGGCTGACGGTATGGTAGCAGG
>JAZQHZ010000261.1:0-17597 GCA_045540855.1 Clostridia bacterium | reverse complement strand
CGTGGTCTGACCAATTTGTCAACGGTCTGAAACGCCGTCAAGACGGCGTTTTTTATACTTCAAACAGTCGCAGTGAGTTAATTACAATTATTACATCCTGTCGTTGTTATATATTTTTTGACAAATCTATTGACTGATAGTTAAATTTATGATAAAATTGTAGTATCTACTCTTATGCAGTAGATGAAAATAAAAAAAGCGAGGTGAACAAAATGAAAAAGTATACAAACCCGGACATCTGCATCAGAGAGCTTCTCTTTGAGGATGTTGTTACAACAAGCGGCGTGCAGACTCTTAAAAACGGCGGAGAGAACGGCTCGGTAGGCGAGGCAACAACAAGCGGAGAAGCAGCAATCCTTGATGCAATAATGTTTGAGTAATTTAGCAATGTAAAGGCAGATTTCTGCCGGAAAATAACCCATAAGGGTATCAGAACAGAAAAGAGGTTTATTATGACAAAAAGGATAAAAGCTCTTATTTTGTCTGTTGTTATGGTGCTTTCTATGCTCGCTCCGCTGAGTGCGTTTGCAGATGAAATGCCCTCCGGTCTTGACAAAATTCTCATAATCTACAATATGAATCACAAGACCAACAACAGCAAAACATATTACCCGATTCATATCTATTCGGGAATTGATTCGCTTAACTACCGCGAGGTCGGCTTTGATGTAACTGTTTCAAATTCGAATACAGAGCAGTCAATTTCAAAGGCGACAACCGTTGTTTATACAGCAATGAATGTTATGAACAGCAGCGGTACTATTACAAAATATACAGCACAGCAGCTCAGCGGAAATTATATGTTCGGTCAGGAGCTTCTGTTTGCGGCGGGAAAATGGTTCAATGAGGACACTGTTATTGAGGTGACTCCGTACGCACTCAAAACGGACGGAAGCAAGATTCCGGGCAAGACAATTACCGTTTCTGACGAAATCCTCAAGCAGAACAATCCCGACTCACGCCTGTTCAAGGAAGTGACACAGGACGAGGACGAAAAAGAGGATGGCAGCGTAATCGCATCGGGCAGCACAGACGTTACCGTAACAGAGGACAACAAGGTTTCGGGCGATGGCGTTACAATCACTGCTGACACAGTAAGTGCAGAGGTACCGGGCGGCGTTGCATTGCAGGACGGTGCAACAGAGCTCACACTTTCGCTCAGCGAGCTGAACGAATCAGCAAGCGGAGTTGAGACGGGCGATACAGAGGTGCTTTCGGCATATGACGTGCATATCGACGGTGTAGCGGAGAATAATGACGTTCCGATTACAGTCACAATTAACGACGTAGTTCAGAACGGTTTAAATAACGGAAATATCAGTGTTTACCACGTTGAGGACGGCAATACGGTTGAAATGGAAAGAGTTGCATCACTTGATGAGCTGACAGGCCACAACCAGTTCGCATATGAGCCCTCAGACGGTACACTCACACTTTCACTGGCAAGCTTCAGTGAGGTTGCGTTAGTGGCAGATACAACAAAGGCGTGGAAAGGCGAATATGACTATTCGTGGTATACTGATGGTGTAACAACATATTCTGCTGATGCACCAGACTACACCATTGCAAATGCAGACCAGCTTGCGGCGTTTAGTGCAATCGTAGGCGGTATGAATGGACAAACACAGGATTCATTCAAAGACAAAACAATTACATTATTGTCGGATATTAACCTTGCAGATAAAGAGAGTGAAAATAACCCAGATTTAATTTTCTATCCGATTGGTTACTATAATAGTACAAAGAGCTATGAAAGACCTGCCGAAACAACCGAGGTTACAAGTAATGTAAGCTCATTTGAGGGAACATTTGACGGAAACGGACATACAATATCGAATTTCTATCAGAACACATGGGAAATGTTCGGAGACTATAACAGCGGCTATAACGGAACTCCTAACTATTACAAGGATGCAATGGGCTTATTTGGCTATGTATATGGCGGTACTGTTAAGAACCTTACCATTGATCACTTCTCATCAGACGGTGAGTTTACACCGACAGGCTGTGTTGCGGCTTTTGCTGATGGCGATGCAACATTTGAAAATATCGCCTTGACAAATTGTAATCCACGTGTATATAACACAGGTAACGGCGGTATTATCGGTATTGCAGGCGACACATCTGCTGAAAATGACGACCATATTACATTGACAAATATCACCGTAGACAACAGTAACAAAATCTCGGCATTGTGGGGAAGCTGGGACGTTGCGTGCGGCGGTCTTGTAGGTATGTATCGTGGTAATGTTGACGGCAACGGCGAAGCAACAGGCGACACTATCAGCTTTAATAACTGTCACGTTGCGGCACAGATTGACGTATATAACGACGTATGTGCGAACTATCAGTATTATGCATACCGTTATGCAGGTATGATAATCGGCTCGGTAAGACATAATACAACAAATGATGACGGCAAGACAATTCCGAATATGGAAGGTATTTCGGCAAGCAGTTGTACCGTAAACTACGGTGACTGGAATGATTATTATTACTGTGAGTTTGAGAAAAACTCAATGGCTTCATATTCTGAAGATTACCAGTTCAGCCGAGTAGATAAGAGCGAAATCACATTTGATGAAAACGGCAATATAACAGGCTGTATCCATGAGCATACTACGGAAGAAGATAAGACTGCAGTTTACCTCCCGTTCCATCAGCTTTTCACCGGATATAGCTGGGGCGTAAGCAGTATTGGTCTTGAAAAGTACAGCGGTATTGTAACTGATCTTGATATCAGCGAAGGTGAGCAGGAAAAATCGGTTGAGAAGTTTGAAAGCAAATTCACAGGCGATTTCCTCTATCGTGTAGGTAATCAGAACGCAGTGAGCCTCAGCAGCTTATTTGCGGAGAAAACGGATGCAACAATCAACAATTCAGGTGTATATGTAACAATCGACAAGATTGATGAGGATTCAAACGTAAGCGGTACATGGACACCGAGTACAGCTGAAAATTGGTATGATGGCACAATCCAGTTCAGCGGCACAGGTCCGGTAAAGGTTACAATTCAGGACTATAACTATTGTACACCGACAGTGCTGTATCTTGAAGTTGTGGATGCGACTAACGTAACCACAGCAACAAGTGCAACTAAAAATAATGTTGTACTTCTCAACGACTGCGGATTTAGCTCGCTTGAAGTTTTGGACGGTTATGCACTTTACGGAAACGGCTTCACTATGACTTGCAGTAGCGACTCGGCAGCTTTGGATTTTGGTTATTCGTTTGTAACACTTAAAGATGGTACTCTTGATAATGTACAGATTGTATGCCCGAACTTTGATTATGCGGCACTTTACAAGAGCAATCTTACAAGTGCCGATAACCGTTCTGAAACTGATGCGAACGGAAAAACCCGTTACTACAACGCAAAGAGCGGTGTTATAGCTTCAGGAAACAGCCAGATTCTCAACTCACGCATTTCGGGTGCACGTGCGGCTCTTAATGTTTCGGGCGGAAATATTGTAGTTGATAGTTCAAGAATTGAGCTTGGTGCAGTTGCATCTATTCTTGTTGGTGCGGCAAATAGCCTTACATTAAGATATGTAACACTTGTTCAGGAGCCGACAGCTTCAACTTATGATAGCACCAAAACTTTAATGGGCTTTAGTGTACTCTGCATTTGTAATTCAGAAGGAATTGCTGCACCTATAACTATTGAAGATGGATTTATTCAGTATGCCTGGGTTGATGAAACTGCTAAACAGTATGTGCCAAGTACAGGTAGTGGTGTTATAAATTCTGCACTTACGCAAAAAGAATATCTCCACGACCTAGACGGCGATGGAACAAAGGAATCTCTTAACCTTGGCTTTGCATATATGCCGGAAAGCAATTCAAGCACTGTACAAGCCACCTCAATTACAGATAATAGAACTGATAAATCTACAATTCCTTACGATTATGCAAACATAAATTATTCAGGAATTGATACATATGTATATTCTTACAAAAACACGAACGGAACTGATGATTCATTTAAGAACGAAACAGTCTATGTTCCTAACAAATACAGCGATATAGTTGACGTAAGCTATTCAGACACATCAGACGGACTCACAACAGGAAAAACCTACGGAACAGATGGTTGGGTATACGAGCTTAATGTTGACCTTGATAAATTAAGCGGATATGAACTTGATTTCAGCAAGCTCACTATGAAAGTAAACGGTGTTGCCGTAAGTGATTTTAAGGTCAATGGAAGTGCCAAGCCGACATCTCCTGTGGCTGTTACAGCAGGCGGAACAACATATACATTGACTGCTACGGTTAATGAAACAGAATATACAGCAACATTCAAGGTAACCGGAACAGAAACAAGTAAGGAGTCACCTTCTTTAGTAGCTTCTAATTATGAAGCTGCACTGCTTGTTGGTGAAGCAGGTAGCACATTTTCTAAAGACACGTGGCACGGAGCTGCACCGGTACTTAATGGTATTCAGATAAAATACTGGAGCGTTGCAGAAAAGCAGTACAAGACGATTACTCTTTCTGACTATACCCCAACTACCGCAGGAAAGCAAAATGGTACAGCAGCAGTATGGACATATTCTCCGGAAAACAACGACTTTACTTTGACAATCAAAAATGAAACTGCCGTTCATTCCAGTAATAGTGTTTTTGCTATGCCTGTTGTAGTTAATAACAAGCTGTATTTTGTAGCATCCGGCAGTAATGGACTGGTTAACTACGGAAACAGTGCGAGAACAATTAAGATTAATTATTACTTCAATGATAACAACGGTGGTGAAGAGCTGAAATTCGATTATACTTGGAGTATCGAATGTGCTAACGGTAATACCTGCTATGATTATTCTGATTTCTGTAATGGTACTTCAAAAACATTTACTATTAAATCCAGTAATGGTAACGTCTGCGTAACAGGTGATACGCTTGTAACCCTTGCAGACGGTACACAGAAGCGTATTGATGAAGTGACTTATAACGATACATTAAAGGTATGGGATTTTGAAAAGGGCGAGTACACAACAGCACCGCCTGTGGTAATCAGAAACCACGGTTTTGCCGATAACACGGTTATAACATTAACGTTCAGCGACGGAACTATTACAAAGGCAGTAAATGAGCATGGCTATTATGACAGTGAGCTTCGCAAATTTGTTGCAATAAACGGTGACAACGCAGAGGAATTTATCGGTCACAGCTTTGTAAAGGAAAACGAAAACGGATATACAACCGTTGTTCTTGAAGATGTTGACGTTACGGAAGAATATGTTGAAGCTTGGTCGGTGCTTACCGCATCATATCAGAATTTTATCGGAGACGATTTCTTCTCAATTGGATCATCTGTACGTGGTCTTGACTATGCTATGCCTTTTGAAAATGGAGACGATTTAAAGATTGATGCCGAAAAGAAAGCAGCGGATATAGAAAAGTATGGCTTATTTACATACGAAGAATTTTTAAATATACTTGCAGAAGAGGGAATTACAGGAACACTCACAGAAGAACAGTTCTATGCATTAAAACTTCCGCAAGTTAAGGTTGCAATAGGAAAAGGAATTATAACATACGACGATTTCATAGTTATTTTGAAAGTTGAAGTTTTCGGACAATAACCCACCCAAGAAAGCCTGCATTCGCAGGCTTTCTTTTTTTATCCACCCTGACTTCGTTTTTCTTTTCACAAACTTCTTGACCTTTTTCCTCTTTTGTACTATAATATAGATATAAAACACTTACGGAGGGCGGGCTATGAACAATTCTATTTACAATCTTATTGACGCACTCTGTGAAAATCACTGCCTTGACGTGGACGGCTACCTTCGCATTATTACCGGATACGACGGCGAAAGTGCGGCTTATCTTGCCCGAAAGGCTCGTGAGGTTCGCAGAAAATATTACGGCAAAGCCGTTTTTATCCGCGGTCTTATCGAGATAAGCAATTTCTGCAAAAATGACTGCTTATATTGCGGAATCCGCCGCTCCAATCACTCCTGCGACCGCTATCGCCTTACTCCTGATGAGATACTTGAATGCTGTCACGAAGGGTATTCGCTTGGCTTCCGCACGTTTGTACTGCAAGGCGGCGAGGATGCGTATTTTACCGATGAAATCCTTGTCGCTCTGATAAAAAGCATCAAGTCCGCATATCCCGACTGTGCCGTAACGCTGTCTTTAGGCGAGCGTAGCCAAAAAAGCTATCGCACGCTCAGGGCTGCCGGTGCAGACAGGTATCTGCTCCGCCACGAAACGGCGGACAAGGCTCACTATTCACTGCTTCACCCGAGCGAGCTCTCATACGAAAACCGTATGGACTGCCTTAGAAATCTGCGTGAAGAGGGCTATCAGGTGGGCTGTGGATTTATGGTCGGCTCGCCGTATCAGACGAGCGAAATGCTTTCACGTGAGCTGAAATTCATCGAATGCTTCAAGCCGGATATGTGCGGCATAGGTCCGTTTATTCCGCACAGTGCAACGGAATTTGCACATCACAGTGCCGGAAGTGTGGAGCTGACGTGCGTGCTGTTAAGCTGTATACGGCTGATTCACCCGACTGTGCTGCTGCCCGCAACAACAGCGTTAGGCACGCTTTGCGAAAACGGCAGAGAGAAGGGAATCCTTGCCGGAGCAAACGTAGTGATGCCGAATTTATCGCCGGAGGCGGCAAGGAAGAAATATATGCTCTATGACAACAAGCTGTCGAGCGGTGCGGAAAATGCACACGCATTGGCGGAGCTTGAAAGAAGAATAAAATCCATCGGCTACGAAATTGTAACAGAACGTGGCGATGTGTATAGGTAAATTATTGTTTAGCGTTCCACCAAATTTGAATGATAGGTGTAGGGGCGAACCGTGTTCGCCCGTTTACCCAATATCGGTGATTATCCCGGGCGAACACAGTTCGCCCCTACAAACGCACGCATAAACAACAATTTACAAGAAAGGGACAAAAACAATGATTAATTATGACGTTAAATCTCCAAAAGCGGAGGAATTTATAAATGACGGCGAAATCAGGGCTACACTTGAATATGCCGAGGCGAATAAGAACAACGAAGCGCTTATCGATGCATTGCTTGAAAAGGCTCGTCCCGTAAAGACTGAGGACGGCTGGCACTGTGCGGGTCTTTCGCACCGTGAGGCTTCGGTGCTTTTAGCGTGCGAGATACCCGAAAAAATCGAGAAAATTTACCAAATCGCAGAGGAGATTAAAAAGGCGTTCTACGGCAACCGTATCGTAATTTTCGCACCGCTTTACCTCTCAAACTACTGCGTAAACGGCTGTGTGTACTGTCCGTACCATATGAAAAACAAGACTATCCCACGCAAGAAGCTCACTCAGGAGGAAATCCGCCGTGAGGTTATCGCCCTGCAGGATATGGGACACAAGCGACTTGCGATTGAGACGGGTGAGGACCCGGTGAACTGTCCGCTTGAATACGTGCTTGAGAGCATCAATACGATTTACAGTGTGCATCATAAAAACGGCGACATCCGCAGAGTGAACGTGAATATTGCGGCGACGACGGTTGAGAATTACCGCCGCTTGAAGGATGCCGGAATCGGTACATACATCCTCTTCCAGGAGACATATCACAAGGAAAGCTACGAAATGCTGCACCCGACGGGCCCGAAGAGCAACTACGCCTACCACACCGAAGCACACGACCGTGCAATGGAGGGCGGAATTGACGACGTGGGACTTGGTGTTCTTTTCGGACTTGAGCTGTACAAATACGAATTTGCCGGACTTCTGATGCACGCAGAGCATCTTGAAGCACGTTTTGGCGTGGGTCCGCACACAATCAGTGTGCCGCGTTTGAAGCGCGCGGACGACATCAACCCGGACGATTTCGACAACGGAATTGATGACGAGACCTTTGCAAAAATCACTGCCTGCATCCGTCTTGCGGTGCCCTACACCGGAATTATAATCTCGACAAGAGAGACGGAGTCGGTAAGAAGCAAGCTGTTGCACCTGGGCGTATCGCAGGTGAGTGGCGGCTCACGCACCTCGGTCGGCGGCTATACCACCGATGAGCGACCGCACGATACGGAGCAGTTTGACGTATCGGATCAGCGTTCGCTTGACGAGGTGATAAAATGGCTCATGGAGAACGGACACATTCCGTCATTCTGTACAGCGTGCTATCGTTTAGGACGTACGGGTGACCGCTTTATGAGCCTGTGTAAAACAGGTCAGATAAGTAACTGCTGTCTGCCCAATGCGCTGATGACACTGACGGAATATTTAGAGGACTACGCAAGCGAGGAGACGAAGGCACTCGGAACGGAGATTGTTCAGAAAGAGCTTAAAAATATCCCGAAGGAGAAGGTACGTGAGCTTGCGGCAAAGCAGATTGAATATATAAAGAGCTTTGAAGGCGAAGGCGGACGCAAGAGAGTAGAAATATGAGTGTAGCAAACGACAGAATAACAATCGCATTTTTCGGCAGACGTAATGCGGGAAAATCGAGCCTTGTAAACGCAGTGACCTCGCAGGCGTTGAGTGTGGTATCGGACGTTCCCGGAACTACCACCGACCCGGTGAGAAAGGCAATGGAGCTGCTGCCGATAGGTCCGGTTATGATAATTGACACTCCGGGCTTTGACGATGTGGGCGATTTAGGAGAGCTTCGAGTGGAAAAGGCACGGGAAGTGCTTGCAAAAACTGACATTGCCGTATTTGTAACCGAAAGTGATACGGACGGGGCGTTCATTGCCGAGCTTGAAGCGAAGAAGCTGCCATATATCATCGTACATTCCAAGGCGGATAAGCTGAATGAAGTTCCCGAAGCGGACGAAAAAAATATATGGGTAAGTGCCGCAGACGGCACAAATATCAACGAATTAAAGGAGCGGCTTGCATCGCTTGCGAAGCAGTGCGAAAGCACGAAAAGAATAGTTGGCGATATGCTTGATGAGGGCGATATTGTGCTGCTCGTGACGCCGATTGACGAGGCGGCTCCCAAGGGCAGGCTGATATTGCCGCAGCAGCAGACAATCCGCGATATTTTAGACTGTGACTGCACTGCGATAGTGTGTCAGCCGTCACAGCTTGGTGCAATGCTTGAGAAAATAACGCCAAAAATGGTGATAACGGACTCGCAGGCATTTAAAAGGGTGTCGGCAACCGTTCCAAAAAACATTCCCTTAACCTCGTTTTCGATACTTTTTGCACGCTACAAGGGCGATTTATATGAGCAGGTAAAGGGTGCGGCGAGGCTCTCAAGGCTTAAAGACGGTGACAGGGTGTTAATCAGCGAGGGCTGTACTCACCACCGCCAGTGCGGAGACATAGGCACAGTGAAGCTTCCGGCGTGGATTGGCAGTTTTTCGGGTGCGAAGGTGGATTTTGAATTCACCTCGGGCGGTGAATTTCCGAAGGATTTATCAAAATACCGCCTGATAGTGCATTGCGGCGGCTGTATGCTTAACGAAGCACAAATGAAGCACAGGATAGCAACGGCGAAGGCTGCCGGAGTTGCGATAGTGAACTACGGAGTTGCAATTGCACACGTGAACGGGATATTGAAGCGCTCGCTTGAGCTGTTCCCTGAGGTAATGAAAATTTTGGATTAAAATAACCGCTTATCTTTTAAGATAAGCGGTTCAGCTTGTAGACAAACCTGTCTACAAGCTGGCAGACTGCGAGAAATTAGGGCAGATTTTGCGAAAAGGAAGGCGTAGGCGTACGGTGGTACGTTAGCCTTTCTTTTCGCAAAAAACGCATAACGACGGGCGTTCCTCGATGGGACGCCCGTCGTTCGCAAAAGAAAATAAATTTCTAATTTTATATTTTTCTTATTTCGTTATGCGTGGTCTGACCAATTTGTCGACGGTCTGAACCGCTTATCTTTTAAGATAAGCGGTTTTACTTTTATCTGCATACATTATACAATCTCGTAACCGTAGCAATCGCCTGCTGCTGCGTGTAATAATCCTTCGGTGCAAAATGCGTTGCATCCACACCGCTCATTATACCCTGCTCGGTTACCCAGTTTACATAAAACTCTGCCCACTTGGAAATCTGCTTCTTGTCTGCATATTTCGCATTGTAGTATGTTTCTACAAATCTGAACTTCGACGCGGTCTCCGTTGCAAGCTTCGCCGCCTCCTCACGTGTCAGACACGCATCCGGCTCAAACGTTGCATTTCCCTTACCTGTCACTATTCCAAGTGCATAGAGAATACATATCGACTTATCTCTGCCTACGCAGTCGGCAAAGGCACCGTCATCATAGTAGAGATTGTTATATTTCATATAATCCTCGATTGTGGCATAGCCGCCAACTACGGCGATGAAATTCGCAAGCAGCATACAATATTGCTCTCTTGAAATATACGCACCGTAATTCGAGGTCAGCTCATACGGGATAAGCGAGCGTGATGCCGCCTCCTTTATCGAATCAACTGCCCACGGGTCCTGCGGTAATTTGAGGAAATCGTAGGTTGTCTGCGGCGGCGGAAGCTGTGCCTCCGTCTTTTTTGTCGATTCGTGATAGAGCGAGTCAAGATACATATAATCCATTGTATCCTCCTTGCTCATCGCATAGCAGACATAGTTGTTCTTGCCAAACAAGCCCACCTGCACGCCGGAGCTTAAATGATAAGTCTTAACCGCACCTGACGAGGTGTATAAATTAATCGCAATGCCGCGAAACGGCGTCGGATTTATACGTCTTACAAGCTCCACGCCCTGTGCCGAATAATAGAAATCCTTGATTTCATCATTCGTCAGGCTGACGCTCATTCCTTCCTCGATATCCGTAACCGTTGCACTTACTATTTCGTCCACGTCATAGATTTCCATAGCCTCTGCAAGAGTCATAGTCTTGGGAAGGTTTACCACATCAAATGCCGATGCACTTGTGCCGATTAAGGTCATAACGGCAAGCACAAGGGCAAATATCTTCTTTTTCATAGCTTTAAATCCTTTTCCTTTCTTGACACCTTTGTGTCCGTAAAGTAATTATGAATTATACGGCACCAATACGGCGTTTCTGCCGTCTGAAAGAGTTGTGAAAAACTCAATTTTTTCCGGTGAACCCGGTACAATATACATCTCATGGAGTGTGAACTCGTCAAGCTCCGCAACAGTTATTGTTGCGTGATACTTGCCGTTGTAATATGTACCCTTTGTATTATCGTCAAAATAGTCTGTGTAATAAATTCCGTAGGTCATCTCATCGTTATAGGTCTTGACAAGACGTCTGGGAACTATCTTTGATGCGTTTGTTGCACTGTACTGTGTTACTGTATGATCCGGCTCAAAATGGTATGCTGAGCAGGTTACCATAATATCTGTCCAGGTGATTCCCTCGATATCCGAAAGCATAAACGACTTCTGGTCAAAGAAGAGCTTTGAAACGTAACGTACCTTGAGCTGTGCCTCTGCACTGTAACTGTTGCCGTCAGCACCGTAAATACGTCTCATAATCGGACGCAGGTTCTGACCGTCATAGTAATAGAAGTGTGCAGTGAAGGTGTCGCTGTTTTCAGTAATCACAATTTCACGTCCCTCGCTGCTCAGGTCTGTATCAATTACTGCAAATGAATATGTGCTTGATAAGCCTGAAAGCATATTTGTATAGTCAACTCCGTTGATGATTAAAAGCGGACGCTCTGAATTTGCAGTGTCAACTGCCGCAGTGAACGAAACCGTATCGCCGCTGCCCTCGGCAGTTAAATCAACGTCTGCCCAGTCAACATTAGTGTCTGTATAGAACACTGCCGCATCACGAAGCTCACGGAATGCAGTACGTCTTGCCGCATACGGGCGGTATTCCGTACCGTCAGTTGAAACAACAACCTGTGAATGGAAGCCGTCCCAGTTGATATCGAAATCCATAGCCTCGCCGATTGCACGTACCGGGATAAGCACTCGATCGTTCATAATCTGTGCCGGCTTTGCAAGTGTAACAGCCTCGCCGTTCTTGTAGAGAACAGTGTCGTTCAATTTGATTGTTACGGTGTAGCTGTCCTTGACAAGAGTAGCCGTCTGTGTTTCCTGCTCCCACGAAACAGTCGCTCCTGCCTTTTCAAATACCGCACGTACCGGAACGAGAGTAGTTCCGTCCACAATAACGGGCGGCTGGTCAAATTCAACCGTCTGGTTATCCACGATAACGCTTACAGTATCCTCTTCCGCCATAACAGCCGTACCTGTAAAAAATGCCGCTGTCATAAGCATTGTCGCAATAAATTTCTTCATAATTAATCGCTCCTTTTATCCTTTATTTATGTAAATTATTGTTTAGCGTTCCACCAAATTTGAATGATAGGTGTAGGGGCGAACCGTGTTCGCCCGTTTACCCAATATCGGTGATTATCCCGGGCGAACACGGAAAATGCAGACAACTGCGTTGCCGCTAACGCCCCTACAAACGCACATAAACATTAATTTAATTCACAATTCACAATTCATAATTCACAATTGAATGTGATTTTTCAACCGAAGGATGATAAATTTCAATAATTCCGAATTCTGAATTCCGGATTCCGAATTGATAAATTATCGCATATGCGATAATTTATCAGAACACACAATACTGCTCCATATATGCTTCCATACGAGCGAGTACGTCCTTATCTGTACCGTTTTCCTTGAGGTACTCATAAATATCCTTAACAGTTACGATTGAATGTACGGTGATGCCGTAATCCTCCATAACCTCCATAACTGCTGTCTTGCCCGGATTCTGACCAACCTCGCAACGGTTTACCGAGATAAACATATCCTTCACCGCTACATCTGCCGCACCTGTTAAAATCGGCATTGTCTCACGGATTGCAGTTCCTGCTGTGATAACGTCCTCAATGATGATGATTCTGTCACCGTCAACAGGCTTATAGCCTACAAGTGAGCCACCCTCGCCGTGGTCCTTAGCCTCCTTACGGTTGAAGAAATACGGCTTATCAACCTCGAAATTGTTATAAAGTGCACCTGCACAAGCCGCAGCTAACGGGATACCCTTATAAGCCGGACCGAACATTGCATCAAACTCCTCGCCACAGCTGTCCATTACGAGCTGAGCATAGAACTTACCGAGAGTTGCAATCTGCTTACCTGTCTTGTAGTTACCTGTGTTGATGAAATACGGAGTGTTTCTGCCGCTCTTTGTAACGAAGTCGCCAAAACGGAGAACGTCACTTTCCATCATAAATTCAATAAATTCCTTCTTTAATGCCTTCTTGTCTGCCATTTTTTCATTCCTTTCATATATATTTATGAATTAAAATACATATCTCTTAATTTTTTAAGCACTGCCTTTTCAATGCGTGATACCTGCATCTGCGAAAGCCCAAGCTCGTGGGCAATCTCCGTCTGCGAAAGCTCCTGCGAATATCGCATTTCCACAAACATTCTTTCCCGCTGTGAAAGTGCCTTTAAGCACTCCTCAAGCACAGAACGGTTTTCAAGCATCAGTATCTGGTTATCCTCTACGCCGATTACCTCGGAAAGAGACATTTCGCCGTCGGCATATGCTTCATATTCAAGCGATTTCATAAATGAAAAATCGCCGATTTCCTGTATTTTTCTCAAATCAGCATCGGAAATATTGAGGATTCTTGCAACCTCTTCATCCGAAACACCGTTGATATTTCTTTTTATATGCTCCGCCTTATAAAATATCTCATACAAGCGTCTGGGAATTTTTATAAAGCTGCCCTTATCACGGAAATAGTTTCTGATTTCGCCCAGAATAGTCGGAGTTGCAAACGTTGCAAACTTCACGCCCCTGTCCGGGTCAAACCTTTCTACCGCATACAGTATTCCAAGCGATGCAACCTGGTATATGTCGTCATAGTCAATTCCTCTGTTGATAAACTTTCTCGAAAGGATTTCGGCTATATACATATATGCTTCCACGATTTCATCACGCAGATTTCTGTCCTTTGTGAGACGGTACCTTTTAAACAGCTCGTACTCGTCACAAATCAGTTCCTTACGTAAGGCTGCCATAAAGTAGCCTCCTTTTTATTTGATTAATTCATTCAAAATCTTCTTTGATTCCTCGTATACCTGCCTTTGCTCTTCGTCATTGCAGTTTCTTAATATTGCATACATATCCTTGCAGTTATAGCCCTTTGAGTTTAAATATGTACTGTCACTAAGGCTTACTGCGTATGCCTTATCGCCGAATTTATACAGCTTGTCCTCTGCGGGCATTTCGTCTGCCCAGATGTCAACTGTGTCATACACCTCTGCGTACACCTCGTTAAGCTGTCTCTTTAAACGCTCCTCATCAAGTATGAAAATAAACGCTTCCTCGTTATAGTATTCCATATCCAGCTTTGTAAGCATAGCCGCGTCCATTTCCTCGTATCCCTTTGTTCCGGTAACGGAATAGGTCTGAAGCTTTATCGCCTTTTCGCCGTTGCCGTCAATATCCTCGATAAACTGCGATAAATCGCCGGTTATCTCATTGACTGTCTGCTCGGCAAAGATAAGACTTCCGCAATATGTCATTGTCAGGTCGTATTTCGGTGCAGTAACCTTCTGATATACGGTAAACGCAATCATTGCAACCACAGATACGATTGCAATCGTATGCCATTTATAATACATCCAGAAATAAGGCCACCATTCTTTAGTAAACTTCTTTGGCTTAACGCCGTATACCTCTGCCATGGGTGTGTACCTCCAAATGCGCCTGCTTTGCAGGCTAAGATAATAGATAACAGATAAGAGATAAAAAATAAGAAATATATCTATTATCTATTCATTATTATCTCTTATCTCTTATCTTAGCTTACGGAATTGAAAATTCCGTAAGCGCTTTTATTTCTCAATTGATTTCATTGTCGGGAACAGAAGCACGTCTCTGATTGCTGCTGAGTCTGTTAATAACATACACATTCTGTCGATACCGAAGCCGATACCACCTGTCGGCGGCATACCGATTTCGAGTGCGTTCATAAAGTCCTCATCAGTTGTGTTCGCTTCCTCATCACCTAATGAGAGCAGCTCCTCCTGAGCCTTGAAACGCTCTCTCTGGTCAATCGGGTCGTTAAGCTCTGAGTAGGCATTCGCCATTTCCCAGCCGTTCATAAAGAACTCGAAACGCTCAACGTAATCCGGATTTGACGGCTTCTTCTTTGTAAGCGGTGAAATCTCAACCGGGTGATCCATTACGAAGGTCGGCTGGATTAAATGCTCCTCAACATACTCCTCAAAGAAGAGGTTTAAGATATCGCCCTTCTTGTGATGCTTCTCAAATTCAACGTGCTTTTCCTTCGCAATAGCCTGTGCCTCTTCAAGAGTCTTAATCTCGTTGAAATCAACACCTGCGTACTTCTTAACTGCATCAACCATTGTGATACGCTCAAACGGCTTGCCTAAATCCATCTCAATGCCGTTATAGGTAATCTTAGTTGTGCCAAGCACCTCCTGTGCCACGTGGCGGTAGAGGTTCTCTGTTAAATCCATCATACCGTGGTAGTCTGTGTATGCCTGGTAAAGCTCCATTAATGTAAATTCCGGGTTGTGACGTGTGTCAAGTCCTTCGTTACGGAAAACTCGTCCTATTTCGTAAACCTTCTCAAGTCCGCCTACGATAAGACGCTTTAAGTATAATTCAAGTGAAATTCTTAACTTGAAATCCTCGTCAAGTGCGTTGAAATGAGTTTCAAACGGACGTGCAGCTGCACCGCCTGCGTTTGAAACGAGCATCGGTGTTTCAACCTCTAAGAAGCCGTCTGCATTCAAGTAGCTTCTGATCGCTGAAATAATCCTTGAACGCTTAATAAATGTATCCTTAACCTCGTCGTTCATAATGAGGTCAACATAACGCTGTCTGTAACGTGTGTCTGTGTCGGTAAGTCCGTGGAACTTCTCCGGCAGCGGCTGAAGTGACTTTGAAAGCAGTGTGCACTTGATTACACGTACTGAAATCTCGCCTGTCTGAGTTGTGAACACCTCGCCGTTTACACCGATGATGTCACCGATGTCAAGCTTCTTGAAATGCTCATAATCCTCTTCGCCTAATTCGTCCTTCTTGAAGAACACCTGAATCTTGCCGTCGATATCCATAAGGTGACCGAAGCCCACCTTACCCATACGTCTCTTTGACATAAGACGGCCTGCAACTGTTACAACCTTGCCCTCATAGTCAGCATAGTTGTCCTTGATCTGTGAAGAGGTAGTGTCTCTTTCGTACTTTGTTATCTGAAACGGATCTGCTCCTGCCTCCTGAAGCTCTGTGAGCTTATCTCGTCTGTTCTTTAAAATCTGGGCTAATCTTGCCGATTCTTCCTGTGCCATTGTAAAACATTCCTCCATTTTTGAAGCTGCCAGATTTATTGTAGGGGCGAACCGTGTTCGCCCGATAATCAAATTTTGTTGAACCACCCTGGCGAACGCGGTTCGCCCCTACAGTTATAGCAACTTATAATTATAGTCCTTATCATTATATACTATTTTTCGGAAGATTACAAGGGGTATTTGTTAAAAAATTGTGAAAAAGTTTTGGAAAACGTGAAAAACCATTTATTTTTTTGCTCTCGTTGACATCGGCACTGAATTATGATACAATATAATAGAATAAATATGTTTAAAAGGGATGATATAAATGAGAATAGCAATAATCGGTTTAGGGCTTATCGGTGGCTCACTTGCACGCAGACTCCACGGCTTCCACGATGCCGAAATTGTGGCATATAACCGCACTGCTCAGACGCTTGTTATAGCAAAGCAGGACGGTGCAATTGATGAGGGCTATACTAATCCGGGCGATGCAATGGAGGGTGCGGATCTCATTATAATGTGCCTGTATCCGAAATTAAATATTGACTTTGTAAGAGAAAATGTCGACCGCATAAAGCCGGGTGCAGTTATCACAGACGTGACGGGCGTAAAGGAATACATCGTGCGTGAAATGGAAGAAATTCTGCCGGATAATGTCGATTTCATCGGCGGTCACCCGATGGCAGGTCGTGAGGTCGGCGGATATCAGAGCTCGACGGACACGCTCTTTAACAAGGCATCGTATATACTGACTCCGTCAAAAAAGAACAAAAGTGAAAACGTGGCACTCCTGCGTGAAATGGCAGATTATATCGGCTGCCGCTGCGTTATGACAACAACTCCGAAGGAGCACGATGAGATTATTGCATACACCTCACAGCTTATGCACGTGGTAGCGGTTGCACTGTGTGACAACCCGATGATTGAGAGAAGTGCATCGTTCAGTGCAGGCTCCTTGCGTGACTGTACGAGAGTAGCGGTTATAAATGCCGAGATGTGGAGCGAGCTGTTCGTGGAGAACAAGGAAGCGTTATCGAAGCGAATCCGTGAAATGCAGGCAAGCCTGGAAAAAATAGCGGTGGCAGTGGAAAACGGAGACCGCGGCGAATTAGAGGATATTATGCACAAGGCTACGGAGCAGAAGATTAAGTGGCTGATGGAATAAAATCAATTCACAATTCATAATTCACAATTACGGCAATTTTTCGTCGTGGACGAAAAATTATTGTTTAGCGGCGTTGCCTTCCCCTTGAGGGGAAGGTGGCACGAAGTGCCGGATGAGGTGGAAAATCCGACGGATGCTTCGCATCCTACACCTCACCACCGCCTGTGGCGGAGCCTCTCCTCAAGGAGAAGCCCAATATATAAACATTAATTT
>JAZQHZ010000260.1:0-2225 GCA_045540855.1 Clostridia bacterium | reverse complement strand
CCTTACCTCAGCACATTCGGCTACGCCGAAGTCAGCCTTATGGCTGCCCGCCCTTCTTGGCGGTGCGTGTACACCTACGCCTTCCTTTTCGCAAAATCTGCCCTAATTTCTCACAGTCTGTCCGCGGGTAGACAGGTTTGTCTACACGCCGGACAAGGGTGATGCACTTGCATCAGCCTTGTTTTTTAGAACATTCCCATATTTACAGTGCTGTTCTTCGTGCCACGATAGTATTCCATCTTCGCACCCGATGCACTCAGCGTTATCCACGCAGAGTTAACACGCACATCATAATATTCTCCGTAAAGTGCAATGCAGAATTTCCTGTTTTCCGGGTCAGCACAGCCCATAATCGACGTTACGCCGTTTACAACACTGTCTTTCACAACAACGCCCCTCGTGTCTGCACTGTATGCAACAATCAGATTTCTGTCGGTTATAAGCGTATCAATAACCACTCCGCCGCTTCGGATAATCACTGATTTTTCTGCATCAAAATCACTGCTTGTGTATTCGCCCGGCTCGTCAATGTATGTTCCGATAACTTCATCCATAAGATACAGAAACTCGCCTACGCTTATCTCCTCATCACCCTTGAGCTTTCCGTCAAAGCCGTCAAAGCCGCCGTTTCCTACAACACACGCCGCATAATCAGCATAGTCCGCTACGCTTTCCTTATCCTCAAATACGTCAAGCACCGCCGTATCCGCCTTGCCGACATATTCCTTTCTGCCGCTCAGATAATTCACTGTGTACCAGTCAAAATCAAAAACCTTTGCAATAGTCTCATACACCTTGCCGCCCTTAACCGTTTCATCGCTGTCAAAGCTTTCGTTGGTATCAATCACAAAATCACCCATTGCATTTGTGATTACGGTTTTTATCTGTTTTTTAGTTATGCTTTCATCAAGCTTTGCATTTCCAAGCCCCTCAAGCAAGCCGTTCTTCGCCGCATTTATATATGCCTGAGAATATGCCGCTTCCTCTTCCGGATGCGATAACGGTATTGCACAGACCGGCTCTATACTACTCTCCTCGCCCTTCCACAGAAAAATTTCGCGATTGCCGTTTATAGCCGTTTCATAAGCATAGGCGTTATCACCTGCATATATGTCAACAAGCTCCGTATCAGCATTTATAAGTCTGCCGTTCTCGTCATAATCCGCCGCAACAACCTTTACCTTCATATCCGTATCCGAGGTGATAATTGCTCCGGTTTCATTTGCCATTCTTACATACACGTCCGGCTCCTGAGCCGATACAGTGAAGCCCAGCCCGAGTGCAAAAACCGTTGCAGTGATAAACAATTTATTCTTCATAGCCGTTCCTTTCGACAAAAAAGGAGATGCCGACGCATCTCCTTTTACGGTATTATCAACCACCGATTGTACCCATATTTACAATACTGTCCTTAACGCCCTTGTAGTACTCCATCTTGGCACCCGATGCATCAAGAGTTACCCATGCTGAGCCTACACGTACGTCTGTGAACTTACCCTGGATTGAAGCACATGATGTCTTATTAACCGGGTCAGCCGCACCAAAGATTGCTGTTGCACCTGTGATTTCTGCGTTTGTAACCTTTACGCCTGCTGTGTCAACACTGTATGCAACGATTAAGTTCTTATCTGTCTTTAAGCCGTCAATTACAACGCCGCCCTTACGTACAACGATTGACTTTGCTGTATTTAATGTATCAGCTGTATATGTACCCGGCTCATCAATATATGTGCCGATAAGTGCATCCATAAGCACTGCGAACTCGCCTCTTGTAATCATCGAGTCACCCTTTAACTGACCGTTAAAGCCTGTGAAGCCGCCGTTACCTACAATTGCCGCTGCATAGTCAGTAGCCCATGAAGCCACTGTTGCCTTGTCTGCGAATGAATCAAGCACAGCCGCATCAGCCTTGCCTACATAGCCCTTTCTGCCGTCCTTGTAGTTGAGAGTGTAGCCCTCAAAGCAGAATACTCTTGATAAAACTGTGTATGTTTCCTGGCAGGTGATGTTGTTTTCAGGATTTAAGTTTCCGTCTGTATCACCCTTGAAAGCACCCATAGCTGCTGCCTTTGAAACAACGTCAGCATACCACGCCGTCGGAGCAACGTCCGGGAAATTCTGCACCGAGGTTGCAGTTGCACCCATAGCTCTTACGATAATAGCCGCCATTTCAGCACGTGTGATGTTTCCGTCCGGTCTTACAGTGCCGTCATCAAAGCCTGTGA
>JAZQHZ010000259.1:0-3811 GCA_045540855.1 Clostridia bacterium | reverse complement strand
AAAGCAGTTATATGACCTGTATATGAGTGCATTTCCGAAATCGGAGCGAAAGCCGTTTGAGGTGATGCTCCAAAAACGTGACGAAGGCACAATGGAGCTGTTGACAATTGAGGACAGCGGCGAATTTGCAGGGCTTGCATTTATGGTGGTGTATAAGGATTTAGCATTGCTTGATTACTTTGCAATAGCAGATGAAAAGAGAAATGCAGGCTTAGGAAGTAAGGCGTTAAAGGCCTTGCAGGAAAGATATGCAAATAAGAGATTTTTTCTTGAAATAGAAACCACAAAGGAAGATAGCGAAGAAAAGGAATTAAGGCTCAGAAGAAAGGCTTTCTATACACGTAACGAAATGGCGGAAATGGATTTTGAGGTGAATCTGTTCGGAGTAAGAATGGAAATTCTGACATATAATTGCGAAATAAACTATGATGAATACTTCAGTGCATACAGGGAAGTATTTGGTGAAAGAGTAGTTAAAAATGTATCACTAATACAAAAATGAGGTTGACAATGCCGTCAACCTCATTTTGCATATTAACCAATAATTCTTGCAGTAATAACTGTATCCATATCGAGGATAGCCTGAAGGGCTTCCTGCGGAATTTCGTGGTCTGTGTTAATGATTGTATAAGCAAGATCGCCTCTTGACTTGTTAACCATATCTGAAATGTTTACATTAGCATTAGCAAGTGTTTCTGTGTAGCCTGCGATTACCTTCGGAACGTTCTTGTGAAGGATTGTTAATCTGCCATCACTGCCGCCGTGGAGTGAGCAGTTCGGGAAGTTTACAGAATTAACAACGTTACCTGTCTCAAGAAACTCCTTAATTTCATCAGCAGCCATAACAGCACAGTTATTCTCTGTCTCCTCTGTTGAAGCACCGAGGTGGGGAATAGCAATAATGTTCTTCACACCTATAACAGATGCATCCGGGAAGTCGATAACGTACTTTGAAACCTTGCCTGACTCTAATGCAGCCTTGATATCGTCGCTGTTTACAAGCTCACCTCTTGCGAAGTTGAGGATTGAAACGCCGTCCTTCATCATTGCGATTGACTCAGCATTGATTGTGTTTCTTGTTGAATCCATAAGCGGAACGTGAACTGTAACGAAGTCTGAAACAGCATATAATTCCTCCGGATTTGTTACACACTTAACCTTTCTTGAAAGCATAAGTGCGTTTGTAACTGACAGATACGGGTCATAGCCTACAACATCCATTCCTAATGCTACTGCCGCATTTGCAACTAAGATACCGATAGCACCTAAGCCCATAACACCAAGAGTCTTGCCCTTGATTTCGTTACCGGCAAAGTTACCCTTGCCCTTTTCAACCTGCTTGGCAACGTCATCGCCTGTTAAGGTTGAAGCCCAGTTGCAAGCACCTAAAATATCTCTTGAAGCAAGAAGAAGACCTGCAACAACAAGCTCCTTAACTGCGTTTGCATTAGCACCCGGAGTGTTGAATACTGCGATACCCTTCTCTGTGCACTTGTCAATCGGAATATTGTTAACACCTGCACCTGCACGTGCAACGGCCTTTAATGAAGCCGGAAGCTCCATATCGTGCATCTTAAAGCTTCTTAAGATGATACCGTCAACATTCTGTGCATTTTCATCAGCTGTAACTGCGTAGTTATCGCCAAGGCGGCAAAGACCGCAGTCAGCAATTTTGTTTAAAGTTAAAATGTTATACATTCTAAATTCACCTCTATGTAAAAATTATGCGTTTTCGCTTTCGAACTTCTTCATGAAGTCAACAAGTGCCTTAACACCCTCAACCGGCATTGCGTTGTAGATTGATGCTCTCATACCGCCAACACTTCTGTGACCCTTGAGGTTTACAAGACCTGCTGCAGTTGCTTCCTTAACAAACTTAGCATCAAGGTCAGCATCGCCTGTTACGAACGGTACGTTCATGAGTGAACGGTCCTCCGGAACAACTGTACCCTTGAAGAGCTTTGATGAATCGAGGAAATCATATAAAATCTTTGCCTTCTCCTCATTTACCTTCTGAACTGCTGAAATTCCGCCCTGCTCCTTAATCCACTCAAGAACGAGCTTGAGAGTGTAGATTGCGTATGTCGGCGGTGTGTTGTAAAGTGAATCGTTGTCAGCGTGAATCTTGTATGTAAGCATTGTCGGAGTCTTTTCCATCGGCTCTGCCAGTAAATCCTCTCTTGCAATTACAAGAACAACACCTGCCGGTCCTAAGTTCTTCTGTGCACCTGCGAATAAGAGACCGAACTTGCTTACGTCTAATTCCTCTGACATTGCACATGATGAAATATCAGCAACTAAAGTAGCCTCAGTCTTCGGAAGCTCTGTGTAGCGTGTACCGTAGATTGTGTTGTTTAAGCAGATGTAGCAGTAATCAACATCATCCTTTGATGAGAACTCGCTTGCGTCCGGCTTAGGGATATATGAAAAAGTCTTATCAGCTGATGAAGCAATACGGTTAACCTTGATGTACTTCTCTGCTTCCTCAGCAGCCTTCTTTGCCCACTGACCTGTAATTAAGTAATCAGCCGCACCCTTCTTTGTACCTAAGTTTAACGGAACCATAGCGAACTGTGTTGAACCGCCGCCCTGTACAAACATTACCTTGTAGTTGTCCGGAACATTCATAAGCTCTCTTACAAGCTTCTCTGCATCCTTGATGATGTCATCATATGCCTTTGAACGGTGTGACATCTCCATAACAGACATACCTGCTCCCGGATACTCAACCATTTCGTCCTGTGCTCTTTTTAATACTTCCTCCGGAAGCATTGAAGGGCCTGCTGAAAAGTTATAAACTCTGCTCATTTTATAAGACCTCCAAAATCTTTAATAATATCAATATTTTGTATACGTATATTTTTACCGATACAATATACATTATATTATACACCTTTTCGGTGCATTAAGTCAATAACAACAGTGAAATTTGGCAAATATTTTGTGACAAAATTATCAAAATAATTTGTCGGATTTTCGCTGTTTTGTATAAAATACAGAAAGAGTGATTAAAAATTAAAGTAAGAGCAGATAGAATCAGCGATTGCCCAGCCTATTTTTGCCTGATAGTTACTGTCATTGAGCAGCTTTTCTTCTTCGGGATTTGAGAGAAATCCGCATTCTGCCAATATGCAGGGAAGCGGTGGATTTTTCATAAGAAACAGGTCATTTGATATGGTTTTCACTGTATGAGCAGGAGCGTTTGTGATTGCGGAAATTTTAGTCTGCAGTGATTGGGCGAGCGGCTTTATATTTTCGTGCTGAGCTGAATAAAAAATATGAAGTCCCTTAGGCGTTGCGCTTTCAAATGAATTCATATGAATGCTTATAAAAAGGTCAGCTCTGCTCTTTTCCATTATTTCACGCCGGGCATGCATATCGGAAACCTTCATTTCACGTATAGTGTCGGAGTTTTTATCATAAATCCCGTTATCGTCTGAGCGGGTATAAATAACAGTGTAGCCACGACCTTCAAGCACCTCACCGGTGATTTTTGTAATGGCAAGATTTATATCCTTTTCAAGCGTACCGCTGATTCCAACAGCCCCTCCATCCGGTGCACCGTGTGGGGCGCTTGAGATATGCTTTAAAGAGGAATTGGTATTACTATGACCGAATATCAAACAAATGGCTTAGGTATCAGGTTTTTTGAGGACAAGCCTGCTATACAAGCAAATAATAATCAAGACTTTTGTCATTTCTGAAAAGATAGGCAAAAGTCTTTTTTGATTGAGAAAAGGAGAAGAAAAAGTGGCGGTATTCAGAGTGAAAAAGACAAGAGATTTTACTGTTATGTCAAATCATCATTTGC
>JAZQHZ010000258.1:0-8021 GCA_045540855.1 Clostridia bacterium | reverse complement strand
TGCAGGCATTGCCTGCCGCTGCACTATTTAAAGGGAGATTTTCAAGAGGGAATTTCCCTCTTGAACGGCACTCTTTTTCGTTCTTTTTCTGTTGCTGATGACAGAAAAAGAACCGGGGATATACGTTGCAAACAATTAAAGCTGAACGTCTCGGGGCAGAGCCCGTTTGAATCGTCCGGGCAAGTGCAACCATCCCGACAAACCCAAATTTGACCAAATCCACAAAAAAACAGAGCAGCTCGTATGAACTGCTCTGTATTAATATCAATTAAACAATACCCTGAGCCATCATTGCATTTGCAATCTTCTCGAAGCCGGCAATGTTTGCACCTGCGATGAGGTTGTAGCCTAAGCCATACTTCTCTGAAGCAGCTGCTGAATTGTCGTGGATGTTTACCATGATTGTCTCTAACTGCTTGTATACCTCGTCCGGTGAGAATACTGTGTGACCGGCATTCTGTCCCATCTCGATACATGAGCAAGCAACACCGCCTGCGTTTGCAGCCTTTGACGGTCCGATAACTACGCCGTTTGCTACTAAGTGAGCAATAGCCTCGTTAGTTGTCGGCATATTTGAACCCTCACAGAGGTACTTAACGCCGTTAGCAACCATAACCTCTGCTTCCTTCATTGTGATCTCGTTCTGAGTTGCACACGGGATGTAAAGGTCAGCCTTAACGCCCCACGGCTTCTCGCCCGGGAAGAACTTAGCGTTCGGGAACTTCTCAGCGTACGGAGCACAGATGTTCTTACCTGATGCTCTTAACTCTAAGAGGTAATCCTCCTTCTCACCTGCTGTTACGCCGTCCGGGTCATAGATGTAACCGTCCGGACCTGAGATTGTAACAACCTTAGCACCTAACTGGTTGAGCTTCTGTACTGTACCCCATGTTACGTTACCGAAGCCTGATACAACAACTTCCTTACCCTCTAATGACTCGCCGAAGTGCTTGAGCATCTCACGAGCATAGAATACGATACCGTAGCCTGTTGCCTCTGTTCTGCCGTTTAAGCCGCCGTAAGGAATACCCTTACCTGTTAATACGCCTTCGTATACGTTCTTTAATCTCTTATACTGACCGAACATGTAACCGATTTCTCTTGCACCTACACCTAAGTCACCTGCCGGAACGTCTGTCTCAGCACCGATGTGACGGTATAACTCTGTCATAAATGACTGACAGAATCTCATAATCTCAGCGTCTGACTTGCCGTTCGGATCGAAGTCTGAACCACCCTTACCGCCGCCGATCGGTAAGCCTGTTAAGCTGTTCTTGAAAATCTGCTCAAATCCGAGGAACTTAATGATTCCTTCATAAACGTTAGGAGCGAATCTTAAACCACCCTTGTAAGGACCGATTGCGCTGTTAAACTGAACTCTGTAACCGATGTTTACCTGAACCTTGCCGTTGTCATCTACCCACGGAACGCGGAACTTAATCTGTCTTTCCGGCTCTGTAAGTCTTTCGAGCAATGCAGCAGCCTCATACTCCGGGTGCTGATCTAAAACCGGCTCGAGTGACTCAATAACCTCTGTTGCAGTCTGAAGGAATTCAGGCTCATGTGCGTGTTTAGCTCTGAGAGCTTCTAATACTTTTTCTCCGTACTTCATAATATGTACTAAGCCTCCTTAAGATTTGGGAAAAATCGGATAAAACCGACAAATCCTGTTAAATTTCCAAGAAAAGTAATGCGTTGCATTTTTTCTTTGCATATTATTTTACCACTTTTTTGCCTTCATTGCAATAGTTTTGCCGATGTTTTTTTTCGGAAATTTTCACAAAGATTATTCGTGCAAAGGGTTAATTATTCGCTGTTTTGGTGTTTTTGTGAATTTTTATTCACAAAATATTTATTTCAAAAATATAATATTTATATTGATTTTCTTGTAAAAATATGGTATAATAAAAATGTATTTGGTTTGATTTTTCAGGGCGAGGGAACAAAAATGACTAAATTGGTAAAAATATTATCAATATTGCTGTGCATAGGCTGTTTGTTTACAACAACAGCGGCTTTTGCGTGCGAATCGGCAATATTTGATGCACGTCCCAACTCGCAGAAATTTGAAGCACAGGTTGGAGGATTGTATCAGTACGGACAGTTCATGGGCTCTGAAGAGATAGAGGACTGTCTTAAGGCACTTGATGATACTGAAGTAATAGAATATATATATGACGGCTTAATCAGACGTGAGGAAGAGATTTATCTTGATATGTTCGATGAATATCTCTATCCGGACGACCTTGAAAACTATTTCAGAGCGATTTTAAACAATTATCCGGAGCTGTATTTCGTGTCTATGACATATCAGTACTACATCTATGACGACGGTACTCTTGCTTCGCTTGTACCGATTTATACGCTGGATGAGGCGGAAATGGTGCAGACGCAGGCAATTATTGACGAAGAGGTGGCAAAGGCGTGCTCAGTGATTGAAGAGGGAATGAGCGATTTTGACAAGCTCCTTGCCGTACACGACTACTTCGCCGACAATTACAGCTATGACTATAAAAATCTGCGTGACCTGTCATATATGCGTAAGCACAGTATAGTAGGTCTTTTCGTTGACAAGACGGCTGTGTGTCAGGGCTATGCACTGGGATACAAGTATATACTTGATAAGCTTGGAATCGAGAACCAGCCTGTTCAGAGTGAGGCAATGGCACATTTGTGGAACCTTGTTCAGCTTGAGAACGGAAACTGGTACCACGTGGATACAACCTGGGATGACCCGTCGCAGGACTGGTATAACCCAGCATATACACCGACTATGTCGGATGAGGAATATGCAATCCGTATCGGCGATTGCAGAGAGTATTTTATGCTCAGCGATAATGCAATCCAGTCAAAGGAGTCACCGCATTTTGCGTATACACCGGACGGACTGGCAAAGGACGATATCTATGCGGAAATCGGTATGGCGGATGTCAATACCACTCTTGTGTGGTATGGCGGAAGCTGGTATTATTTCGATTCGGACTGCTATATGCACAAATATAATCCGACTACCGGAACAGACGAAAAGCTGCACCGTATCGAAAAGCGCTGGCCGTATCTGAGCTCGTTTGCGTATATGTACGAATACAACGGCAAAATTTATTACAACAGTGCAGATTCGATTATGGTATATGACCCGTCAACAGGTACGGAATCGGTATATATGACGGATTTCAGCGGAGTAGGCACGAATATGGTATACATCTATAAGATGGAGCTTGTTAATTCAAGAGTAGTGCTGACTCTTGCGGAGGATTATACGGGTAAGAGCTCGGTACAGCAGTCTGTAACTCTGTCAAATCTGACCGATGCACCGACTACGCCGGAGCCGACTGACGATCCCGGAGCTGACGTGGCAATTGCAAACGTGATAACGGACACAAACAACACAACAGTAACCCTTTCGGGAGCAATCTCGGGGATAGTGTGTGCAGTGCAGAGTGAGGGCGGAAGGCTTGTTTCGGTACAGATGAAGGAAGCGGCGGAGGCACTTACATTTGAAGGAATCGCTGCAGATGAGATATATCTGTGGGAATCAATATCAACAATGAAACCGATATGTGAAACATACGTAGTAAACTAAAAGGTCGCTGCTTTTGCAGTGACCTTTTAGTTTCAGCTTGTAGACAAACCTGTCTACAAGCTGGCAGACTGCGAGAAATTAGGGCAGATTTTGCGAAAAGGAAGGCGTAGGCGTACGTTGGTACGTTAGCCTTTCTTTTCGTAAAAAACGCATAACGACGGGTGTTCCCCGATGGGACGCCCTTCGTTTGCAAAAGAAAATAAATTTTTAATTTTATATTTTTCTTAAACTGTTATGCGTGGTCTGACCAATTTGTCGACGGTCTGAAACTAAAAGGTCGCTGCTTTTGCAGTGACCTTTTAGTTTACAATTCGGAATCATTTACTAATCAACCGTTCAATAAATTCATATAAATCCTTCGTGGCGTTCGGCTTGCCTATTTTTCTGATGCTTTCCCGCATCTGGTCAAACCGCCAGTCACAGTTGTATATCTGATTGAGCGCCTCGCTCAGACTGTATCGCTCGTTTACCTGGATTATCGCACCGCAGTTGGTCAGAAAATCTGTGTTTCTGTCCTCCTGACCGGGCAGCGGATTCATCGTAATCATCGGTAAGCCCTTCGCAAATGCCTCCGACGAGGTCAATCCGCCCGGCTTTGATATGATAAGATCTGAGGCGTCCATCATCCTGTCAACGTTGTTGACAAATCCGTATATGTGGATGTCCTTCTTGTAGTCGTGATTTAACAGCTCCTTACGCATTTTTTCGTTCGAGCCGCATACGCACAATACCTGGAAATCCGTCTTGAAATCGTCCAGCTCACGAATGGCTTCCAATATATTGCCATAGCCCATCGAGCCCATCATAAGAAGTATTGTCGGCTTCTGCCGCAGTCCAAGCTCCTTGCGTGCCTCTTCCTTGGGAAGTGTTACGGAAAAGGTTCTGCGAATTGGTATGCCGAACGGTAACAGGCGGTTTTCACTGATGCCCTTTTTCGTCATCTGCCATGCAAGCAGCTCGTTCGGGATAATGTAATAATCAAGGAACGTGCTTTCCCAGAACGGGTGAACGGTAAAGTCCGTAACGATACCGAAGGTAGGGCAGGAGATTACCTTTTTCTTTGTGAGAATACTCATAACAATTCCCGCATAGCTGTGTGTTGCGATGATAACATCGGGCTTGAAATCCGTCACGTAGTTTTCAAGCTTTTTAGAAACCACCTTGGAAAGCAGTGTAGTGATAGAGCGTTCGCCCGTAGGCTCAATTTTCTCGTTAAGGCGGCTGTAAATACGTCCGTAAGAGGACGAAAGGTATTTTGATGAAAGCAGATAACCGTTCTGAACGGTGTTACCGAGGTGCGGATTTATGTAATCGAAAATATCAAGCATTTCGCACGTATGCCCGAATGTTTCAAAATATTCAATTATAGCCTTAGCAGTGCTATGGTGCCCGTATCCGGCACGCACTGACATAATTAGTACGTTCATAAAAATTCCTCCGGCATTTTTTACAATTCGTAATTCGCAATGCGTAATGCGTAATTACGGTAAAATTTCGTTTTGGGACGAAATTTTCTTTTGATTTTTTGTTATTGACATAAGTATTTTTATTATTTCGCGGCAATCTTCGTATATATCTTTAAAGTGCTTTTCTTCAATATAATAGCTTTCGAATATTAGCTCCAACCAATATTCGGTTTCGGATATTTCTTTTAATGCTATATTCATTTTGGCATAAAAGTCGGCTTTGCTTTGTGCTCGAATTGCTTCTTTAATATTAGCACCTACACTTGTGCCACTTCTCAACACCTGCTTAGACAAAATGAACTCTTTTTTTATCTTTGTAAGATATTTGTATAGTTTTATAATTCTTAACGCAAAAGCTTTGCTCTTATCAACGATAATATTTTCTGTTTTCAAAGAAAAAACGCTCCTTTCGGCAATTAAACGCAGTGTGGATTTTTATAATTACGCATTACGCATTATGAATTACGCATTTGAGCAAAAGAGGGATGTTTTTTAAACATCCCTCTTTCGCGAAGGAAAGGATGGGATTTGAACCCACGGATGCTTTCACATCACAGCATTTCCAATGCTGCGCCTTAAGCCACTCGGCCACCTCTCCATATTCATTTCCTTTAGTATAGCATAAATTCACTCGCCTTGTCAAGTGTAATTGTAGAATATGCTAAAAATGTAACGTAGTTTTTATGGAAAATTTACAAAATAATTACACGTGTAAAAAACTGACAAAAAAATCCTTGAAGTTTTGGGACGAATGTGATATTATTAGAAAGAAGTATTCTGTTTATTTGTAAAGTAAAGGCGGATATCCGAAAAGTTGGGGAGGATATTCTCTTTTTGGCTTTATAGGTATTGGAATGTTTCGAGAAATATATATATTTTTTGAAAAAACTATTTAGAGGAGGGATTTTTCATGAAAATGAAAAGATTAGTTAGTGCTATTGCAGCATTAGCAATGTCAGTTTCAACATTAACTGCATTCGCTGCTACAGCTGTAACTCTTGATGAAACAACAGTTACAACAACAGGCACAGTTGCTGACGGTGTTGTTACACTTACATCAGGCGGCAACAGCGGTAAGGACGTTTCACAGAACGCTACTATTGACCTTGGTACAATTGAAGAGGGTATTGTTACTCTTAACTTCACATGGGGCCTTGGCGGTGCAACAGGTACAAGAGGTCGTTCAGTAGTTGCTGTACAGGACGATAACGGTAATGATATCTTCAGATATCAGTATGATGGTCAGGATAAGGATATTTCGTTCAACGGCGTTGAATACAATGTTGATTTCGCAAGAAATCAAACAAGAACAGTTACAGCTGTAATCAACCTTTATTCATCATCAGTAACAGTATCAGGTATGGACAACGATTCAACAGCAACATTCTACAATGCAGCTGCTGCAAATGTTGGTCAGATTTACTTTGAGGCTAATGCAAAGGCTTCATGGACAAACACAACAACACTTACAGACATTTCATATGATGTAGAAACACAGGAAGTTCAGTACTATGATTATGCAGTAAACTACAAGCTCGCTGACGGTACAGTTATTGATTCACTTTCATCAGCAGCAGTAGAAGGTGCAGTAATTACAGCTGAATCAATGTTTGAGAAGGATGGCGTTAGATATTATATCACAGCTGATGCTGCTCCGTCAATGACAGTAGCTTCAACAGGTGAGAACGTATTAGACGTTGAGGTAAGAGTTGCTGATACATACACAGGTTCAGTTGTAGCTTCAACAGGTACAGTTTTCAAGGAGTACTCAGTAGTTGAGGGCGACAGCTATTCATATTCTGTTCCGTTATGCATCACAGATGAGAACGGTAAGGTAACAGCAATGAAGGACGTAAGCGGTGCTTTCTCAGCAACAGTTACTCCGACTGCAAGCGAGAATGTTACTATTGCATACACAGCATACACAGGTACAGCATACTTCGCAGAGAACGAGGTTATCAGTGACAATGCCGATACAACAAGTGCTAACTGCTCAGGCGGTATTGCTACAAGAGGTGAGGATGCAGGTGCAACAGCATTTACAGTTGCAGAGGCTGGTATCTACTCAATCACAGTTGCAGGCTCATGTCGTAACACAAACAACAGCTCAACATTCACTGTTTATAAGAATAGCGTTGAAGAGGCTAACCTTGTTGCAAGCGGTGATGTAAAGGGTGCAAGTGTTAACACAATCCTTACACAGGGTACAAAGACAACAACTGATGTTGAGTTAGCAGCAGGCGATGTTATTATCCTTGCAGGTGATTCAGGTCAGACTTGGATTGACTATATCTTAGTTGAAAAGACAGGTGACATTGAAGCTCCGGAAGCAAAGATTGACTCAGTAGTAGAGATGATTAAGCAGTATCCGGAATCAGAGGATTACGAGGGTGTTGCAACAGCTTTACAGGCTACATTCACAATCACAGGTGATGCATCATTCAACTATGTAACAGTTACATGTGGCGAAGGTTCAGCTGAGGGTGCTGTTACAGTAGTATCAGGTGACGGTGCAGAGGCTGTTTATGGTATCGTAATTAACGCTTTAGTTGAGGCAGCTGACGTAACAGTAGCCGCAGCAATGGCAAATTGATTAAAGGAGGAATAGCATAATGAAAAGATTTGAAACTCCGATTCTCAATGTTGAGAAGTTTGATTTAGTTAATATTGTGACAACATCAGGTGAAACACCGGTTGAGCCGGAGAAGCAGAAGGCTGTAGACTTAGCAGCTGCTGACTTAGTAAACACTGAGAAGGTATTCACAATCACATTATAATTAAAATCTGATTAAACAACCCCAACGTATAAGAGAGCCGTTTTCGGCTCTCTTTTTTTGTATAAGAAAACCACGCGATAGTCGCGTGGTTCAAAAAAGGCTATTGCCTATGCAGTAGACAAAGAAACTCCGATTATATATAATTAAATTGTGACCTGCCAGTTACAATAAAAATATATAATCGGAGGATATTAA
>JAZQHZ010000257.1:0-9309 GCA_045540855.1 Clostridia bacterium | reverse complement strand
GTCTGACCAATTTGTCGACGGTCTGAGCAGCTCATTTGAGCTGCTCCTTTTATGTTACTGTACCATATTTAATATTGATTGACGGATTCCCGAAGAGCTTATTGAGCCGGGATAATTGATAATCACAATATCGTCAAAGTGCGTCAGATTATAGAATGTGCGTAAATCAAAATCTGCATAGTTGCCGCCAAAACCGTTAAAGCGGCGTGGGTCAATCACATAAACAGTTTCATAGTGATTCAATGCCCACGTAGCAAACGCAGTTCCGAACGATTCCTTAACTATAACAAGGCTTTTGCCGTTGCCTACATTTGTGTGGAATACTGCAAGCGGATTATCGCCGCCGATAAATGCTGAATATGTGGTTGAACGGTTGTCAACTGCACGCAGTGAAGAAATGTAGCGATTCATATACATATCCGAATATGCCGCACCCGTAACCTCAACCTTTGGCATAAATCTCTCAAGAAGCTCTGCATTTGAACGCATAATTGAAGCTCCGGCAGTACCGCTTGTAAATGCTGCAAATGAGCCTACGTGGCTGTAATAGTTGTCAGCAGTGAAGGTTTCGAGCGGATCAAGGTCAAAGCCCTTGTTGTCAGCAAATGCCTTATAGGCATAATATGCACCACGCTGTGTCCAGTGGTGGTCAGTGTTAAAATAAATCTTTTCGCCTGCATGTTCCATCAACGGCTTAACTACGTTAATCGGAGTAACCTTTTCGCTCAGATTCTGATAAATCGTGCGAATGCCTGATGTCTGGTCGGTTGCAATCTGTTTCGGTGCATAGAATTCACTTGCAGTAGGCACTGCAATGTTATATACACGAGCATTGGGCAGTGCATCTGCAACTGCATTAACTACGCCTGCGTAGTATGTGGCTTGCAATGACGGCACAACGAGTCTTTCCATTCCGACGCCGTTTACAATAGTAATGCCCTTGTGCGTTGCGACGTTATAATAGGGCAGACGGTAGGTGTCGGAAATATATGTATCCTCAAGCAAATCACGCTTATCAAGCGGAATCTCCGTTGCTGTTCCTGTCATATATACCGAATAATCGCATAAGCGGGCGAACATTTCAAGACTTATGTACATTACATCCTTGTATATTAGTGAGGGCGTAGAAAACTCAACACGTTCCTCACCAATCCAGATAACATTTGTTTCCGGAATAATGTGTGATACAATACCGTCCTTTTCGGCTATCACAGACGGAACAGACGCATCATATCCCATACCGAAGCCGCAGGCCTTTAATATGTCATCAACAGGTACGTAAAGGTTGTTTTTGTATATAATCGGTGCAGAAGCTGTGGGGATTTCTGTTTCGTTCATTGTGATAGCTGCTCTGTCGCCGTAAAGCATAAGTGAGCCGCTGTCGGCAGAAGTGCCGGTGGCACAGATAAGAGCAGCAGAAATCGCAACAGCACATACTGCAGCTGCTATTTTTTTCATATGTATCTCCTCCAAATTTTACTAATAAATATTATACAATAAAATAACCGTAAGGTCAAGAGTCGAATTGTATGAATTATTTATAAACTATTGGTAAATACTTATAATACCAAAAGGAGGATTAGGAAAATGAAGAAAATTATATCCATACTTATAACTGCATTTATGCTTTTGAATTCCACTGCGGTATATGCTGAGGTGGAAACGGATGCGAAATCGTGCCTATTAATGGAAGCTGCAAGCGGTGAAGTGCTTTATGAGGACAATGCCGATGAGCAACTACCTATTGCAAGTGTAACAAAGGTTATGACTATGCTTCTGATTATGGAGCAGATTGAAGCCGGAGCACTCACGTATGATACAATGATTAGCGTAAGCGAGAATGCAATGAGCTATGGCGGCTCGACAATGTTCCTTGAAGCAGGTGAGGAGCTGACAGTAAGCGATATGCTTAAAGGTATAGCAGTTGCCTCGGCAAATGACGGATGTGTTGCAATGGCGGAGCATATTTCGGGCAGTGAATCGGCGTTTGTGGATATGATGAACAAGCGAGCCTCAGAGCTTGGAATGACAAATACGCATTTTATGAACACCAACGGACTTGACGAGGACAATCACTATTCAAGTGCAAGAGATGTTGCGATAATGTCACGTGAGCTGTTAAGGCACGAAAAAATCACAGACTACACTTCAATCTGGACAGACTCACTGCGTGACGGCAAATTTGAGCTTGCCAACACTAACAAGCTGATACGATTTTACAAGGGTGCAAACGGTTTAAAAACAGGCTCAACATCGCAGGCATTGTGTTGCCTGAGTGCGGCGGCGAAACGTGATAATATGCAGTTGATTGCGGTTGTTTTAGGAGCACCTACCTCGGCAAAGCGATTTGAAAGTGCAAAAGCATTACTTGACTACGGCTTTGCAAACTACGGAGTAAGAATACACACAACTGAGGGTGAGGAAATAGTACGTTCAGAGGTGGAAAAGGGTAAAACGAAGGATTTCAAGGTAGTATCGGGAAAGGATTTTACAGAGCTTATTTCAAAGGCTGAAAACGGAGAATGTGAAAAGCAGGTGATACTGAACGAAAAAATCACAGCACCGCTTCATACAGGAGACAAGGTCGGAACATTGCGGTTTGTGCGTGGCGGTGAGGAAATAGGAGAGGTGGATTTACTCTGCGGAGAGGAAGTAGAAAAGCAGGGTATTTTTGAAATAATGGGTGGATTTTTCAAAATGATATTCGGGTAACATAAAAGCAAGTCACACATTTAGTGTGGCTTGTTTTTACGTGCAAAAACAGTGTGTCAAGAGCAAAAGAGGGCAGTTCATGTCAACTTGTTGGCAGTTCACGCAAAAAATATTGATTTTTTGAAGATTTATGGTAGGATAAAAGAAAAAATCAGGAGGTAGATTTTTATGAAGAAAATAGTTGTGGGAATATTGTTGATTGTTAATTTGTTGACAATCAACGTAAATGCGGCTTGGGAGTTTGAGGAGAAGGTGATTGATGAAGCAGACGAGATAACTGTAGAAAAAGATATGATTAAAACAAACAGTATCGGTTATGAAGGGAATCCAAGGGATTTTGTGCGTACAATCAGATATGATGTAAAGTATTTTGATTTAAAAGGTAATTTAATTGATGTTATAAAGGAAGAAAAAAATACAATTTATTTTAGTAATGGGAAAGTGTTTGTCAAGGGGGAAAATGCACATATAGGGAGTGTGCCGGACTATCCGATTGGAAATATATTGGCATACACTGAAAATGGGGTTTCGTATATAGCTGATCAAGATGGGAGAGAGATGTTAAAGCTTGAAAATTATGCGGAAAGCATATCGTCATTTTCAGACGGAATTGCAATAGCTGATGACGGACGTGGAGCAGGCGATGTTGCATATGCCGGTGAGGTTGGTACTGATTGGGTTTGTGATAGCGCTGGTAAGAACATATTTTCACGTACATATGATTTGGTAGAAAGAATAGATAACAATGAATTTGTTATTAAAGATAAAAGTACGATAAAAATCCTAACCGCCAAAGGGATAATCGGCGAGGCATTGAACACTGACGTTAAAATCGACATAAACGGTTACAAAATTCCTTGTTACAGTGCATATGGATACGCAGTGATAAAAGCAGAGGATTTGCGTTATTTCGGCTTTGATGTGGAGTGGGACGGCGGGGAAAGAATGCTATACATATCACGCAATCCTGAATACTACGATATAACAGAGGGCGATTTCGGTGAAAGCGGCGAAACAGGTACTCATTATGCAGATATTTACGGCTCGGATATCAACGTAGAATACAACGGGAAACGTTTATCTTCATATTGTATTAACGGTGTAACGCTGATAAAGCCGGAGGATTTAGCGGCAGAGGGAATTACCTTCAACTACGACAATTCAAAACGCACATTATTTATGGACGTAGAAGGCTTGGAGAGAAAATAACATAAAAAGGGAGCTACTTCACAGCTCCCTTAAATCATACCGGATTAACAACTGAAAGTGCAGCACGCTCACGCACGAAGTGCTGATTGAATCTGCTGACAATATCATCAAACGTAACCGATTCATATACCTCGTAATAATCAAGATAATTTATACCCTTGAAAATTGACTGCATAAATGAAACCGAGTAATCCTCAACGTCATTTAATGACTTGATGTAATTTCCCCAGATTACTTTCTTGATTCTGTTGAAATCGTCCTCGCTAAGACCATCATTGCGGAGTGTGTCAATTTCAGCAAGCATCATTTCATATACCTTCTTCGGCTCCTGAGATTCGCCCTCAATGGCTGTATAGCCGTAATCAGCTTGTGTGGTGTATTCTGCACCGAATGACGGAGTTATAAGTCCGCTTTCGTATAGCTTGTTGTAAAGGCGTGAGCTTTTTCCGAATATCATTTTTAAAAGTATATTAATTTCAATTTCCTTTTTCAAAAGCTTCTTGCCATCAAAATTCACATCCGTATCCTTAAAGCCCATCATAAACATCGGCATTGCAACACTTAGCGACTGCTCCTTATAATCAGTGCAAATAGTGTCAGGCTCATCGGGATAAACCTTTTTGATTTCCTCTTCAAACGGGGCGTTGTTCTTTATACTGTCCTCAATTACCGAAAGAATCTTTTCCGGCTCAACATCGCCTGCGATAACAAGTGCCATATTTGAAAGATTATAGAAAGTATTGTAACACTTATAAAGATAATCAGCATTTATATGGCTTATCGACTCAACTGTACCTGCAATATCCTTCTTGACAGGGTGGTTGTGATAAAGACAGCCAAGGAAGTTAAAGAATACTCTCCAGCCGCCATTGTCGTCATACATACCGATTTCCTGACCGATAATACCCTGCTCCTTCTGAACGCTTTCTTCGGTGAAATACGGTGACTGAACATAATCCATAAGTGTAGCAAGGTTTTCTTCGATCTTTTCCGTTGCACTGAAAAGATATGCCGTCATATTAAAGGAAGTAAATGCGTTAGCATTACCGCCGTATTTTGAGAACTTGTCAAATACATTCGAGCCGTCCGGCTGGTCAAACATCTTGTGTTCAAGATAGTGTGCGATTCCGTCGGGAACCTCGGTCAATTCGCTTTCACCCGGAACGACGAAGCTTGAATCTACTGAGCCGTAGCGGGTGCCAAAAATTGCGTATGTTTTTGAATAATCCTTTTTCGGGATAATATAAATCTGCAAACCTGACGAATGTGTACCGCTATAAAGCACTTCGCCGGTTATATCACTTTTTTTAATCTCCAACTGCATTTAAGCTTCCTCCTTTCCGTCTAAGAAATACACTGTATCAAGCTCCAGCTTCTTTGCAATTTCAGCAACCTGAGCCTTTGTGACTGCCTTGATTTTTGCAATCTTTTCTTCGATAGTTTCATTTGTTCCCACAAGTGCCTCGTTCAATGAGAACTGCTGCATTGAACGCTGGTCATCATAAAGCGAGGTGTAGCTGTTTATTAACGCACTGATTGATGAATCAAATTCAAGGTCTGAAATATTACCGTTTCTGATTTCCTCAAGCTGTGCAAGTGATTCGTCATATGCCTTTTTAAAGTTCTTAAACTCAATTCCGGCATTTACGATAAGAAGCCCCTTGAACTTTTCAAGCTGTGACGAAGCATAATAAGCAAGGCTTAATTTTTCTCTCACGTTATTAAAAAGCTTTGAATGTGCACCTGCACCGAATACACTGTTAAATACAGCAAGTGCGGCACTTTCCTCTGAATCGGGTGCAATGTTTGTTCTGAAGCCTATTGCAAGCTTACCCTGCGTTACGTCCATATGGTCTGTGACGTTTTGTACATCAGCAGACTTCTTTAGAATTTCGGTCTTTTTAATCTCCGCATCAGTAAATGAAAGCTTGTCCGTAAATGAACGCAGCTTCTGTGCAACCGAATCAATATCAGCATCGCCGCACACGTAGAAATCAATCACTGACGATGTTATCATATTTTTGTAATAATCATAAAGCGACTGTGGAGTGATCACATTGATTCCGTCAATTGTACCAAGACGTGAAATTGCAAATGCATCGCCCTTACACATTTCCTCCTGGCAACGTATTGAAGCATATGAACGCTTGTCGTTCACAAGTGCGTTTATGCGGTTTATTGCATTGTTCTTTTCCTGTGCCACGATTTCTGAATCAAATGCACCGTCATTTACAACCGGCTCAAAAAGGATTGAGATAAGTAATTCGCTAAGCTGTGATAAAAGCGGCTCGTTGCCGGGAGTGTAACGGTCTGAAATTGCTTCTGCATCAAAATAAATTATCTGCGTATTACCTTTTTTAATTACAGCCGCACCTAATGTTGCACCGTAGAGATTTTCAAGATACTTTGAAATTGCCGCCATATCAGGGCAAAGCTTACAGCCACGCTTTAAAACATAGGGAAGGAGTGCGTTCATTGAAGCATCCTGTTCGTTTAAAGGTCTGTGGATATACACGCCTAAGGTGGTGGTTTTAAGCTTTGTCAGCTCAATATAGTGCAAACGAATATTATTGTTTATATTGATTGTCTGTGCCATAAAATTTTCCTTTCATATTTCAATACTACTATTTTACTCCAAACAAAGGAAAAAGTCAACCATATTCACGCAATAAGCTCGGAAATTTCACGCAAGGTCAGGTTTGGATGTAATGCAAGGTTGATTCCGTTTGCAACCGTTTTTGACATCTTCTCGATAACAAGGTCAATATCCTTTGTTGTAACAGTCAAGGGTGCAAGCTCTTGCGGTAACGGTATTTTTGAAATAGTCTGTGCATCAATTACCGTGGGCACACCGATTGCAATAACCTTTACGCCAAGTGTTTCCTCATTCAGTCCTTTGCGGTTGTTGCCAACTCCTGCACCCGGCTGAATGCCTGTATCGGCAATCTGAATGGTTGTTGCAACTCTTGAAATATCCGCCGCCGCAAGTGCATCTATTGCAATAACAAGTGAAGGCGAGGTTTTTTCAACAATACCCTTTATAATATCCACTGTTTCAATTCCGGTGGTGCCAAGAACTCCGGGGGCGACTGCAGAAATGCTGTTTACCTCGTCCTCGAAATAGCTTTCCATTTTTCGTGTCACAAGGATATTATCAACACTGCAACAGCCAAGTGCATCGGGAGTGATTGAACGGTTTCCTAAGCCCACGACCAATGCAGACTTGCGTTCTGCATCTGTTGTCATTTCAGTAAGTTCCTTTGAAATCAGCCCTATTGCATCCTCGTAATCATCAATACTGTAACTTATATGCGGTGCTTCGATGGTTACATATGAGCCGCAAGCCTTACCGATTTTTTGTGCGGCATCATTTGTCAAAATATCGACACGTGTGATTTTAATATCATTAACCATTTCGGTCTGTGCCCTTATTCCGTCTATTTCGCCTTTGCTTTCCTTACGTGCAAGATCGTGTGCCTCCATTGCCAGGTCTGTTCTTATGTTCAAAAAAATCAACTCCTTTTTTAGAAAGTATTTCACCTATAAAATAAATTTATACGAATAAACACAAATGTACGTGCATACAATTAAACATAAAGGAGTAAAAAACTCTAAGAAGAAAAGGGAGGCAGACATGGAATTATTAAAAGAAACAGTAAGAATAGCCCAGACTGTATATAAAGGTGACGCACAGATTAAAACTGAAGGAGATATAGTTGTACCCGATATCAAGCCTGACATATTAAAGCTTTTGCAGGTTGATGCAATTTCATCCGTTACTGATACGACTATTTCTGAAGGAAAGCTTGACATAAACGGCAGAGTAGATATGACAATTTTGTACATACCTGACCGTGAGGGTGAGAAGGTAAGAAGTGTTGATTACGCATTCGATTTTTCACATCGGGTTGACTCTAATAAAATACAGCCGGGTATGAGTGCAGAGGTAGTATCAAATGTTGTACGTGTTGAATTTTGTGCAGTTAATTCAAGAAAGGTAAAGGTCAAGGCAGTTATAGGGCTTGATTACGAGGTGTGCGGAGTTCAGGAAATTGAGATTCCGTACGAGCTTGAGGGTGAAGCACAGGTCAGACGTGAAGCAATAAAGCTCAGAAATGTTGTGGATATGAGCACGCACCGCTTTGTGATACGTGATAGTATGGAAATCCCGAACGGTCAACATTCAATCAATGAAATTTTAAAGGTAGATGTAAAAATCTCTGATTCAGAATACAAGACTATAACAGGCAAGGTTGTAGTAAAGGGTATGCTTGGAGTGTGTGTGTTGTATACTGATGAGGAGATGAATATTGAATTTACGGAAGCAGAGCTGCCGTTTACAGAGGTTTTTGATGCGGAGGATATATCAGACGACAGTGTTTGCGATATTGAGTACGGAGTGTGTACGGTAGAAGCAAGGGTTGAAGAGGACAGCGACGGAGACAGAAGAATAATAGCTTTAAATATTGCAAGCGACGCACAGATTAAAGCAGAGGAAGAGGTAAGCTTTGAAATGATTTCAGACTGCTATATTCCGGGTGAACGCACGCTTACAGAAGTAAGAGAGACAGATATAGAGGAAATAGCGGCATCACCGTCAATTCAGAACACAATAAGGGAAACTGTTGAGTTTGACGATAATATTCCAAAGGTGGAAGGCGTATACAATGTCATAGCAAAGGCATATATCCAGAAGGCTCAGCTGCAACGTGATAAGCTTCTGTGCGAGGGTAAAATAGAAAGCTATATTCTCTACCTTTCAGATAGTAGCGAAAATCCGGTATACAGTATGAAGAAGGAAATTCCGTTCTCGTATATGCTTGAGTGTGATATTGATACTGAGGGAATGGAGCCGCAGGTTAAAACAGAAATCAGACATATCGGTTACAACCTCAATTCGGGAGGCGAGCTGGAGCTTAGAATCATTTTATCAATATCTGCAAATATAATTAAACACAGAAGTATTAAGGTTATAGGCTCGGTTGAAAAGGGTGAAGGCGGAAGCGGAAAAAGAGGAATTGTGATTTATTTTGTGCAGAACGGCGATACACTCTGGGATATTGCAAAACACTACGGTGTAGCCTGTGACGAAGTTATTGAATTCAACAAGCTGGAGGATGGTAAAAAGCTGACTCCTGGGCAAAGACTTTTTATACCGTAAAATAAGGCTGTCAAAGGAAACAACCTTTGACAGCCTTCAGCTTGTAGACAAATCTGTCTACAAGCTGGCAGACTGCGAAAAATTAGGGCAGATTTTGCGAAAAAGGAAGACGTAGGTGTACACGCACCGCCAAGAAGGGCGGGCAGCCGTAAGGCTGACTTCGGCGTAGCCGAATGTGCTGAGGTAGGTACGTTAGCCTTTCTTTTCGTAAAAAACGTATAACGACG
>JAZQHZ010000256.1:0-3841 GCA_045540855.1 Clostridia bacterium | reverse complement strand
TTTCAAGAGGGAATTTCCCTCTTGAACGGCATTCTTTTTCGTTCTTTTTCTGTTGCTGATGACAGAAAAAGAACCGGGGGATATACGTTGCAAACAATTAAAGCTGAACGTCTTGGGGCAGAGCCCGTTTGAATCGTTTGGGCGAGTGCAAACACCCCGACAAACCCAAATTTACCACCCACAAAACAGGCGTTGGAAAATCCAACGCCTGTTTTTTATCTTCAGTTCACACTAACACCCGTAAGCACACCATTCTCATATGTCATACTGATTTCGTGTCTTACTCCGTTAGAGTCATAGAACTCCGCCTTTGCACCCGGCTCCAAAATCTGTAAGCCCCTTGTCTTTAAGCGGATAATATTAAGTGACTCTGCCGCCGCTTCATATACGAAGCTTGTAGCCGCATTTGTGATTTCACTCTCCACCGGTGCAATTCTGTCCGGATTTTCAAGTGTGTTCACGTCTGCACCGTCTGCCGCCATCGTTATAACCTTTGCTGTCGGCTCAACGTAGCCGATGCCGTTTACATTTACGTCAACCTTTACATTCGACTCCGCAGTGTTCACTATTTTTACAATCACTTCACTATTTTCCTCGTCATATACGCCCGAAGCATATACCGGCCCGTATTGTGTCGGCACATTGTATGCACATACAAGCTCGCCTTCAAGATAGCCTTCAATTCTGCTATCTGTTACTACAACCTTAACCTCCTGCCATACGTTGTCCTTAACCGTTGCATTGCCGCTGATGTTGCCCTCGGCATAGTTCGAAGCTGTGATTGATGCACCGTCTGCGATTGTCTGCACCTTTGCAAGAGTATTCGCCCAGCCGCCGATGTTGATGCGGGTATAGTTATTCTCGTCCTCTGCCCAGACACCTACCTGGAATCCCTCTTGACCGCTTGTTTTTCTTGCCTTTACGGTAAGGGTGTATTCTGAATAATCGCCCGGCACGAAGAGCGTGCATTTCTCTGCAAGCGAGGTCTGCGAAACCGAGCCGTCCTCATTTACCGTCCAGTCGCCCGTACCCTTTGCCCAGGCTGAGAAATCGCCCGTATAGATAACGTTGCCGTCCTTATCGGTAATCTCTAAATCCTTGTAATCAGCACTCGTGAGCCACGTTCCAAGCACTATTCCGCCCGTCTTGCCCTTGTTAAGTCCCTTTAATTCAGTAGCTGTGTCAAGCGAGTAATCGCCTGCGTTATTCATAAAGAGCGACTGCACGTGATAATTCGGTGTTAAAACCATATCCGAGTTGTTGAACCATATCATATTCGCCGCAGTCCACTGGGTGTTGCCGTATTTTGCAAACATCGGTGCATAGCTTGCCATACGTACCACGTCTGCATTACGTTCAAGCCCCGTCATATATGCCGCCTCGGAAAGTGCGTTATACCACGCATTGCCCTTTGATGCGTATTCGCCCAGGAATACGTCCGTCGTGCCACGCTTGTATGTGTCGTAGCGGTGAGCGTTCACTCTGAACCAGTCCGGCGCCTCGTAGTAATGCTCGTCTGTGAGGTCAGCATATTGGTCATTTGCGTGAATCCACTTCCACGCAAGGTCGTTATTGTCGCCGCTTGATGCAGGTCCCGATGTGGTTATAAGCTCAATTTCCGGGTACTTTTCGCGAATCACCTTTGCAAATGCCTCGTAGCGCTCAAAATAAATCTCGCCCCACTGCTCGTTGCCGATGCCTAAATACTTCATATTAAACGGCTCCGGGTGTCCCATATCGTGACGAAGCTGTACCCATTCATTCGAGGTGTCCGTACCGTTTGCAAACTCGATTAAATCAAGTGCATCCTGAATGTATGGCTGTAATTCATCCATCGGCACGAGGTGGATTTCATCAACCGCACCGCCCGAGCGTGCCTGACACGCCATACCGCAGTTCAAAATCGGCACAGGCTCCATATCCATATCCTCGCAGAGCTGGAAATACTCATAGAAGCCCAAGCCGTAGCTCATGATGTAGGGCTCACTGCCGCCATTCCAGATGTTTTCCATCGGCTTGCGGTACTCGATAGGACCAACTGTGTCCTTCCAGTTCCACGCCACGTCCATTGTACGTCCCTCAACGGCACAGCCGCCGGGGAAGCGAAGAAACGACGGATGCATTGCCTCCAAAGCCTCGCACATATCCTTGCGTAAGCCGTGATTTTTGTAAGTGTCAACGGGCATCAATGATACAAAATCAATATCCGCACTTCCGGCAGTTACAGATACTCTTAATTTCGCATTTTCTGTGTTCGATACATCAGCTGCTATACAATCATACTTTGTCCATTGGTAATCTCTTTTTTTATCGCCTATCATATGGAAACTTGTAAATCCGTCTCCAATCACCCGACCGTTTTCGTCTATAATCTGTATTTGTACAGCACAATCAGTAACCGGTCGAATCCATAGTGAAAGAGTATAATCACCCTTCTTCACGCTCATGCCCATATAACCGTCATTGGTTATTGACGAGCCTTCGCTCATATGTATATATATAGGATTATTCTCATGAATACCGCCCTCAGTCTTTACTTCCACATCACCCTCGACCGTCCACGAATACAGGCTTTCGGGATATTCAAACGAGCCGTTCTGCACCATTTCTGCATAGATGCCGCCATCAGCTGCGGAGTTGATGTCCTCGAAGAACAAGCCCCACATTTCATCGCTTACGTCAGTGCTTCTGTCCGCTGCGTTGACGTTCACCTCAAACGGACTTGAGCCGCTGCCCGGTACTGTTACGGTGAATTCTCTCAAAATAGCACCGTCTGTTATATAGTTTGCATTGATTTCTATGCCAAGCTGCTCACTTGCACCAAGCATAAGTATTATTTCTGTATTTTCAAGCATCGGGTCAATCTCGCCCGTAACAGGATTTATCACATCGGGATTACTTGAAAGCCACTTTATTCCAAAATCATTAAAAGCAATTGCCGGCAATTCAAGCTTATCACCGAACACAATCATACCGTCCTCAATACCTGCACTATATACGTCAGCAATTTCTTCGGCATCGTCTGTTGTTGCACTCTTGCCCATATCCGCAAGAATTTCATCTGTTGTCAGCACTCTGTCATATACCTTAAAATCGTCAATCATACCCGAAAAATATGCGTCCGCCTCATAGTGCGATTTTCCGATATAGTTTGCGATATTCTCCATTTCCGACAGCTTAACATTTCCTGCCGCCACTCTCTTCTGCAAAAGTCCGTCACGATACAGGCAAATCTCCGTCGGGCTTGCTGTTACGGTATAATACGCCCACACTCCGACCTTTTCAAATTCGGGCGTTTCCATTGTATCCACCGCACCGCCGTTCTTCGCCTCAACTCTTGACGCACCGCCCGATGACGGAGCAAAGAAGAAGTTCACATTTGAGTCCGTACCGAAATCGAACAGCCTGCCCCAGACCGCCTTTTTATCCTGCTTAACCCAGGCAGAAATTGTCATATTATCAGACATAATATTTTCGGGCAACTGCACATAATCGTCCACACCGTCAAGGTAAAGTCCCTGTCCCGACTTGCCGTTTTCACTGAGCACTGCACCGTTTTTGAGCTCAAAGCCATTATCCGACGAGAAATCCGCCTCAAATACAGGCTTGGTGTTATCCGCCGCCATAACCGGCAGTGCCGGCAACAAAATCGACATTGCCGCAAGCATTGCAATGATTTTTTTCATATATTTTCTCTCCTTTTTTGAATTTTTTATTGTAATATAAATTAATGTTTATATATTAGGCTTCTCCTTGAGGAGAGGCTCCGCCGCAGGCGGTGGTGAGGTGTAGGATGCGAAGCATCCGTCGGATTTTCCACCTCATCCGGCACTTCGTGCCA
>JAZQHZ010000255.1:0-2700 GCA_045540855.1 Clostridia bacterium | reverse complement strand
TGTCTTCCTAAGACCGCTTGGCCTCCGACTTATTGGCGGTCTGTCACGATTGTCATTGTAAAATGACCGCACAACAACTTGCCGATTCCTAAAATGCTGAAATTTGTTGATGGCGAGCCGTATACATGGAGACATGTACGTACGGTTCTGAGGGGAGTTGTCGGAAACTTACTGTAGAAATACAGCAAAGCGCCGATTTCTTACCCTACTACATCGAAAGCTGTTTATGTGCTGATTTCCCTGGCAAGTTTAAAACTGCTGTTGTCCTCAATAATGTAAAGCTTACAGAGGATGCGCCAAGTATATCCGAACAGATTGAAAAAGAAGTACCGGAGGCGGCTATATTGACAAATTTATTGCTTCAGTACGCACGCGTCGGTGACTACAACAATGACGGCGGATATAAGGGAGATATTGTTGATACGATTGATTCATGCATTGAACTTGTAGATGAAGCTGTTGATAAAACGGATGCAAGAATGAGATACGACTGTGCCAATCGAATTCTTATCAGAATTTGGCCCTATGTTGAAAAGTGGATTGAGGAAATTCAGAATGATACCTCAAAAACACCTCAGGAGGTTCAGGACATGCTTGATGCTCTTGCAAAACAACTTGGCGGACCAAGTGCTGCAGCAAGCGGTACATCAATGCCAACGGGTGTTGGAGGACCTGTAAATACGAGAATCAAACCTGATTTCAGCGGTATGAAAGGTGCAGTTAAGGAAGCGCAGGAGGTTCTTGCTGAAGAAGGCGGAAGATTTGACCTTGTAAAGACCGATGATATTGATGAAAGCGGTACAGGAGGCATAGAGCATAACAATTCATATTCAGGTAGCGGTTATCAGAATGCTGCAAAGGATATAGAACGAGTTTTATCTTCTGTTGCTGAGGACAAAGCTTATGTTATGTATAACGAGGAGCTTGAGGAAGAGCTTCAGGCAGAGTCCGATAGTATTCGGTACGGAAATGCACATAAAGGTGTCAAAATCAGGATTAACCGTATGGCAACAGTTCCGGATGAATACAAGGAATCATATAAAAGGATAGCCCCACCGCTTCTTTCTGTGTCAAAAAGGCTTCAGAAACAGATTTTACCCAAACTCAGGGATGAATCAGAAGGCGGACGAATTAACGGACTTCTTTTTGGTCGGCGAATGAATGCACGCTCGATAGTTGCAGATGACGGACGGATATTCTATAACAAGAAATATCCTGATGACGAAGCTAAAATGGCAGTAGCTATATTAGTTGATGAGTCTGGTTCTATGGGTTGGCACGACCGTGTTACAAACGCAAGAACAGCAGCGATTGTTATGTATGATTTTTGCACCTCGCTGGGTATTCCTCTGGCTATGTATGGTCATACAGAGGAATGGGATGGCAAGCCGCTTGTTGAAATCTATAACTATACTGAATTTGACTCTGTTGATAAAAACGACAGATTCAGGATTATGGATATGTCTTCAAGAGGCTGTAACCGTGACGGAGCTGCGCTCAGATTTGTTGCAGAGCGTCTTGAAAAAAGACCGGAAAAGATAAAAATACTTATCGTAATTTCGGACGGACAACCAGCAGGTGAAGGATATGGCGGTACGGCAGCGGAAGCAGACCTCAGAGGTATTAAGAGAGAATACAGAAACAAAGGCGTAACGATGTTTGCAGCAGCAATCGGTGACGATAAGCCGAATATTGAAAGAATCTACAAAGAAGGATTCCTCGATATAACGGATATCAATAAATTACCAATGTTTTTGACAAAGCTGGTTGTAAATTATCTGAAGAAAATTTAACGGAGGTTAATATGAGTGAAGGAACATATATACAAAAACAAATCACGAAGTATATGACAACAAAGAAACTTTTGGAGTTCAATGATAAATTAAGACTCCCACCGCTTGAATATTATGCACATGTTCATGCAAACGGTGATAAAAACAGTTCGGGAAAGAACGTTACTTCTTTGATTGGAATTACAATGCTTGATTATTCCAATGGCAAGGGCGATAAAACCGTTTCAGTTGAGGCTAACATCACTCCGGATGACCTTATGTTTGTTTTGGACAATATAAGGCGCGGAGCGCAGACATATGAAAATAGCCAGGATAAGATTTTTGGTGAACCAGATAAAGACGGAAAATGTCAGGTGACTAAGCTATCAATCAAGCGTTCACCCAATATGAATTATCCTTGGTGCATTGAGATTGAAAACGGTAAAGGTGTAAAAGAAAAGAATGCCCAGACAGGCGGAAGCTATATCAAGTCAGGAACATATACCAAAGAGGCGAGTGTAAAGCTTAATTTAACAGATTATGATTTATACAAGCAGCTCTGGAGAGTTGAACAGTATATAAATATCTGGGGACTTACTTATGTTCCACAAAGAATTCGTCAGGCAAAGGAAATAGTGGCAAAGAATACAAAGGAGAGTGGCAAATAATGGTTTATACAAGAAACGGTGAGTCAATTACTGCAGATGGTGTTACATTTGCAGTGGGAGACAGAATAATAGCAACAGATAGCGACTATGCAGGGTTAAAGGGATACATAACCGAAATCAGAACAGGTGCAGATAAAGATACTGAAAACGAAACAGACGATATTTACTGTTGTTTTGACTTCCCGGAAAAAGAAGAGGAAATAAGGCTTTTGGAAGAGCATTTTTCTGAACTTTTCGGCGAACCAAAAACAAGAGATGAT
>JAZQHZ010000254.1:0-14703 GCA_045540855.1 Clostridia bacterium | reverse complement strand
AGTACCTTTACAATTATTATTATACCCAATTAAATGTTAAAATACAATAAAAAAAGCCTGAAATGATGTTAACTTTGCTGATGTTTGAGAAATAATTATAACTTTGATTTCCGGCCTTTTTTTTGTTTAACCGTATTTTATCACCAATAAAGGGTAACGGCGGCTTGATGTGTATAAAAAACAGACTTACATTGAATAAAAAACAGACTGATATTTACTGCTGAAATCGGCTATATTAACGCATTTAGGGTGTTTTATTCATTGTTAAAAAAAGACTTAAATGTTAAAATAGTATTATAAAACAATAGTGTAAACTATTGTAAAAAGGCTGTATTTTATACGGACAAGGAAAGGAGAGGTTTTTATGAAAAAGATAATGACATCACTTTGTGCATTGATGACACTTTGTTTTGGAATGACGGCAGGTGCGGCAACATATCCTGCTACTGAGAGTGTAGCAGTTCCGGACAGAACAATGCATTTTGAGTATCCGGCAGTGAATAATAATGTTGAGATAACTCAGGAGGCGAATAATACACTTGTGTATGAATTTGACCTCAAGATGGATGACAATGTGTGCACAACTGTGGCATATTACGGCGGCAGCAGCCTGGGACCGTCATTTATTTTCGATGCGAATGACCCGAACTATGACGGACAGGTAGTAGTAAAGTTTGCCTACGGACAGGACAGGGTTGAAGTCAACGGAAATCACGCATATGCGTATTACAACGTAGGTGCAACTGCTCACGTGATTATTGAAACTGCTCTGACAGATACGGGAATTGGTGACTCGATAATTACAGTGACACCGGCAACACCTGATGACAGACCGTATTTTCTTCAGGCAAAGGACGAAACGGTTGTTGAAAGACATCCTACAAACAATCAGGAGGGTGGAAGAGTAATCAACGGACGTAACTTACAGGATAAGAAGCTTTTAACGGTTAAATATACTGCTGAGTTTGAAGAAACTGTGGTTGACAGAAGTGTAACCGCCGCATATAGCAATGCAGAGCTTTATATCAAGGGTGAAGAGGATACTCCGGTAAGTGAAATCACCTTTGACAAGAAAGAGCTGATTGCAGGCGAAACGGTTACAGCAACGATAAATGTCACAGATAAAACGTCAGCGGATATTATGTTTATTGCTTTATATGATTCTGAGGGTGCACTCAAAGATGTAGTTTCATCAAGTGATAAAGCAGCATCGGATACGGGCTATAATGTTTCATATACTCTCTCTCAATTAGAAGAAGGAGACTATATAAAGGCATTTTTATGGGAAAGCCCTGAAGAGATGAAACCAATATCGTCAGCAGCGATATTAGGAAAATAAAATATTATAAGGAGGACAAGAATAATGAAAAATAAGATTATCAATTTTGCACTTGCAGCAACAATGGTAGTATCTTCATTAGCAGGTTTGGCAATGACTGCAACTGCAGAGAGTGAGCCTGCATATGCAGACTGGACGCTTAATGAAGCAACTTACACAGAGTTGTTTGAGGGTGATATTTCAGAAGTAACTAACAATGGTTGGACGTTGAGTAGAGCTGATGCACTTGTTGACAGAGGCAATGAGGTGTCGTTTAGCTGGAACAGGTGGATGCAGTACAATAATTCAACAGTTGATGGTGCATTCTATTATACATATAAAATTCGTATGTATAACAGCACAGAAGATGCACAGGTAGTAAAGCTTGTTGGTACAAATGAGTATACAGTATTAGCATCTCCTGTTGCAGTAGGTGGTGCATATACATTTACAACAGTAGTAGATACAGCAAGCAACAAGGCGTATACATATAATACAGCTGATAGTACATTGATATCAACAACTGATATAACGGATGATGCAATTTCGGGTATTAAGTTCCAGAATACTGTGAACACAGATTCAAGCAATGGTTTCTATGTTTATGACTTCTATTATGGAACAGTAGCTACCGAAGAAGATACACAAGGAACTCCTGAACCGACGCCGGAGCCGACTGCACCTGAGTACAGCGATTGGAATAAAATAGTAAGCTATACAGAAACATTTGATAACGGTGCATCAGATATAAGTAGTGACTGGACTTTAAGCAGAGCAGATGCTCTTACAAACAGAAGCAGTGCAGTATCATTTGACTGGAACAGATGGGTACAGTACAATAATTCAGCAGACACAGGTGCATATTATTACACATATAAGATTCAGATGTATAACAGCACAGAAGGTGCACAGTTAGTAAAGCTTGTTGGTGCAGATGAATATACTGTATTAGCATCTCCTGTGGCAGTGGGTGCAACATATGAATTTACAACAGTTGTGGATCCGGAAAGTGGTATGGCATATACCTATGATTATAACGGTGAACTGATAAGCTCGGTAAACATAACAGGCGACACAATTACAGGTATTAAGTTCCAGAATACAGTGAATACAAATTCAAACAACGGTTTCTGGATTTATGATTTCTATTACGGAACAATTGCAGCAAATGCAGAAGAGCCGACAATAAACGCCGCAGAAGCTTACGACTCAACAGAGGACGAGGCGGGTTTTGTAGCTACATTTACAGCTGAAGCAGCAGTATCAAGCCTTACATGGTATATTGATGTGAATTCAACAGGATATCAGAAGCTTACAGATGATGGAGTACTTCCGCAGATTGCACAGGGAAGTACAGTGAAGATTGGTTTAATAGTAAGCGGTCTTACAGATAGTAATCTTACAGCAGATGATTTAGCTGCAGGATATACTGTACAGTAAAGGAAGGGGTGCAGAATAATGAAGAATTATACAACACCGAAGTTTGAAATAAGCAGATTTAAAACAGAAAATATTATTACAACAAGTGGCGAAGTTACAACCAAGACTTTACAACAGAGAATGGAAGATGACGGCCATACTGTTACAGTAGTAAATCTTCTGGAAGCAGACATAACTTTATAAAATAATTTATCATAAAAATTTCGCTTTTTCAATGCTAATGACGGGAATGTTACCTTACATTCCCGTATTAGTATATATAAGGATAAATAACGAAAGGGGAGTCTGGGGATGAAAAGAAAAATATCGTTGCTCCTATCGGCAATTATACTTGTATTGCCTTTGCAAAGTGTATCGGCAGAAACTGCTCCGCCACGTTGGGTAGAAGCTCTTGACAGAGGCGGATATGGAGTTGCAACAAAAACAGGAGTATACCTGAGCTGGCGTTTGCTTGGAACAGAGCCGCTAAATCAGACCTTTGATATATATAAGGACGGCAGCTTGCTTGCCTCAGGCATTGACAGGCTGAACTATACCGATTTAAGTGGTAAAGCGAGCAATGTATACAATATAACACTGCATGGAAAAGAGCCATCGGCGGCAGGTGCGATTTCACCGTTATCAAATGACTATATTGATGTAAGCGTAAATCAACCTTCAAGTGGCTATATTATAAATGATGCATCGTGCGGAGATGTTGATAATGACGGTGAATATGAGCTGATTATAAAATGGGATCCCTCAAATAAGCAGGATAACGGAAATTCCGGAGTGACCGGTAAGGTATATATAGATTGCTATGAGCTTGACGGTACCAGAAAATGGCGTATTGATCTGGGAAAGAACATACGTGCCGGAGACCATTATACACAGTTTATTGTATATGACTTCAACAGCGACGGAAAGGCAGAAATGGCACTGAGAACAGCTCCGGGTTCGAAGGACTCAACGGGCGAATATGTAAGTGCAAAGGGCACATCAATTAACGGCGAGGCATTATCGTGGAAGGATTCATACACAGGAACCACCTATACAGATACAAGCACATTGTATAACTCAGACGGTCATATCATAAAGGGACCGGACTGGCTCACTATGTTTAACGGTGAAACCGGCGAAGCAATGTCAACGGTTAATTTCTATCCGCAAAGAGGGAATACAAAGGGTTGGGGAGACAGCTACGGAAACCGCTCGGAAAGATTCCTTGCAGGCGTGGCATATCTTGACGGCGAACGTCCGAGCCTGATTATGAGCCGTGGATACTATGAAAGAGCAGGAATGGCGGCGTATGACTGGGACGGAGAAAAGTTCATTATGCTCTGGAGCAGACTTGACACAAAGAAGGACGGTAATCTTTACAGTAACGGAAACCATCAGTTATCGGTATGCGATGCGGACAATGACGGCAAAGATGAAATTGTATTTGGCTCTACCGTGGTTGACGATGACGGCTCGATTCTTAATTCTACAGATCACGGTCATGGCGATGCCCTGCACGTCAGTGACTTTGACAATGACGGAGAGCAGGAAATATTCCAGGTGCATGAGGATTCGGCATACTACACGACGTATGGCGGCGAATACAGAAAAGCGAAGAATGCAACAATTCTTGCAAATATAGGTGCAACGAGCGACGTGGGAAGAGGTGTTATGGCTAATTTCGACGACAGTGTAGGCACAAGTGAGTTCGCTACTTCGATTACGGAAGGTAAAAACAAAACCGCATACGATACATCCGGCAAAGAGGTGGGCAGCATACGAAGCGACAGTCTCAGCTTTTTTGTGTGGTGGGACGGTGACCTTGACCGTGACGGAATATATAAATGCAATAATGTAGCGGCATATGATTTGGCAAAAGGCACTTCAGCTACAATCAGAGACTTCGAAAAGGACATTCTCCATACTGTTGGCAAAGAAGGACCACTTCTGACAGCAGATATTCTCGGTGACTGGAGAGAGGAGATAATATATCCGTACAGTGATAATACGGCAATAAGGATATATCTGACTACAACATCAACGAATTACAAAATACCGACACTTATGCACGATACACAGTATAGATGTGCAGTTGCATGGCAGAACGTAGGCTACAATCAGCCGCCGCATCCGAAATTCTATGTGGGGAAGGCTGCCTTAAGCGGTACATATTTAAAACCCGCAACAGGATTTGATACTGTAATAATGGCAGGTGGAGACATTGCTCTTTCTACGCCGGAGCCTACAACAGTGCCGACAGCTACACCCGTACCGACTGCAACACCCAAACCTACGTCTGAACCTGATATGGGTGAAGAATTGCTTGTAAACACAAGCTTTGAGGATGAGTTTTTCGGAGCAGATGGGTGGAAGTTCACAAACACAGGCGGATGGTATAATGAAGCGACAGTTACAGCGGAAAGAACCACAGACGATAAAACAGACGGCAGCTATGCGGCAAAGCTTGTCAGAGGAACAATCGGACAGCGAGTTAAGCTTGAAGCAGGCAAGGCATATATTTTAAAAGCAAAAATCAAGTCTGATTCATCAGGTTATGTTTCCTGCGGTTTCTATGACGGCACAAAGAAATGGCCATCAACCACAGGAAACGAAATAGCATATACAGAATTTGAGCCGACAAATGAGTGGCAGACGGTAAGCCTCGTTTTTGAGTGCAATACCACACAGGACTATGTGGTTTGTATCAAATCATGGGAAGAAAATACGGTATATTGTGACGAAGCTGCTTTGGCGGAGATTATACCTTCAACGACCACTCCAAAGCCGGAGGAGTACATTTCCGAAATCACAGCCACTATGGATGAAAACGGATTAATCGGCTATACCCTCGATTACAGTACATCAAAAGAAAATTCGGATTTATATGTAGTGGCATATGATGAATCAGGCAGATTAATTGCCTGCACAGTCAATAAAACAGAAGGCAAGCTGGAAGTACCGGACGCGGAAAGACAATATATAATAAAAGCATTTGTATGGAATGATATGGAGCCTATGCTTAAAGCTAAGGTAAATAAATTATTACAGTAAGACATAAAAAGCAATGAAGAGCGCTCTTCATTGCTTATGTTTTTTTGTACAGCCAAGGTCAATATAAAATTTAAAGTGTAGAGCTATAATCATTGCCAATTTGGTTGGGATAATGTATTATTATAGTATAGAAATTATAATGAGGAGTATAAGTATGCAATATAAAAATCCTATAATAAAAGGCTTCAATCCTGACCCGAGTATATGTCGTGTAGGCGACGATTATTATCTTGTAACAAGTACATTTGAATATTTCCCCGGCATTCCGGTATATCACAGTAAGGACCTTGTAAACTGGGAAATGATTGGCAGCTGTATAAGCCGTGCGTCACAGATGAATTTTGAAGGTGTGAAAGTATCGGCGGGGATATGGGCACCTACGATAAGATATTATAATGGGAAATTTTACGTAACGGCAACGTTCAGCGAGCAAAGTAATTTCATTGTTTCAACTGATAATCCTGCAGGTGAATGGTCAGACCCGGTATGGGTTGAAATGGACGGAATTGATCCGTCGATGTTCTTTGAGGACGGCAAAATGTATTATTGTGCAAATGATTTCGGAAGTCGTGGCGGAAATGGAGAGGGAATATCCCTTGCACAAATGGATCCGGAGACGGGTAGGGTTATAGGTGGCATTAAACGTATATGGGAAGGAACGGGCGGAGGTTTCCTTGAAGCACCGCACATATATCATATAGGCGATTGGTATTATCTAGTGGCGGCAGAGGGTGGCTCAAGCCTTAATCATATGGAAACAGTGGCAAGAAGTAATGAACTGTTCGGAGAATATGAATCCTGTCCGCATAATCCTATACTTACAAATCGCCACGATACATCAAAGCAGGTGGTGAGCAGTGGTCATGCAGATTTAGTAGATGATGCAAACGGAAACTGGTGGTTGGTTCACTTGGGAGTAAGACCGGCAGTAAGAGGCAAGAGCACTATTGGTAGAGAAACATTTTTAATGCCCGTAAAATGGGTTGATGGCTGGCCTGTGATTGCAGATGACCGTAAATCAAGGATTACGGTTGAAGCTCCTCTTATAGCTGAGCAGATAACTGCAAACAAATGGCGTGCAGATTTCAGTAAAGAAAAGATTGAGGCACAGTGGCTGTTTTTAAGAAATCCTGTTAATGATAGCTACAAATTGGACAAGGGTAAGCTGATTTTAAAGCCGACTCCTATAAAGCTTTCAGATGAAAAGTATTCTCCGACATTTATGGCAATCCGTCAGCCGGATATAAAATATGTTGCAGAAGTAGAAATGGAGTTTGAACCGACTAAGATTGGCGATGAAGCAGGTCTTGCTGCATATGTTGATCCCTTTCATTATTACCGCATATGTAAATCACGTAAGAGTGACGGTGACTATATTACAGTCGAGCGGCTTGTGGATGACTTTGTTCAGATGGCATTTGAAGCAAGGTCCTTGGGTGGCAAATTGAGGCTTTCTCTTGGTATCGAAGGTGACAAATACATATTCTCATACAGCGAAAACGGCAGTGAAATGAATAAAGCGTGTGAATTATCAGCAAAATTCCTTACCTGTGAAATAGTAGGAAGATGCTTCACCGGCGGAGTTATCGGTGTATATGCTCAGTCAGACGAAGAAACGGATGCCTGTGCAATTATTCATAGCTTTGTAACGGAGATATCAGAGTAATGTAAAAATCGTGAAAGCATTCGCTTTCACAATTTTTTTAGCGTTCGTTCATATAAGCATTTCGGTATTCCTTTGGTGTCATTCCGGTTGTCTTTTTAAAGATGCGGAAGAAATGTTCGTAGCTTGAATATCCTGTCTGCAACTGCGTTTCAGCCACACTGTTGCCTTCACGAAGTAGCTGCTTTGCACGTGTTATGCGCTGAATAGTGATATAATTGCCAATGGGTGTGTTGGTATATTTCTTGAATATCTTTGCGGCATAATCAGGTGAAAGGAAGAATTTATCCGAAATATCCTGTATTTTTATATTATCATATAAATGTTCGTTGATAAATTCAATCATTTCGCTTACGGTTTTTCTGGTACCGGACAAATGCTTTTGCATATGTTTTATTGGTGTGTTGTGCATATCAGAGGAAATGTTATGTATAAGCGACAGTGTTTCAAAGAAACATGACATTTTCAGAAAAATATCATCATTACTGCAATCTATGCACTTTTCAAAGCTTTGTATAAGCATTTCCTTTTTCTCAGAGGTAAGAGGTATTAGCAGCGGGTTTGCTGTATCTTTTAAATATGCATACTTTTCTTCTGTTTCGCTGTCAAAAGCATTATTGAGCCACGAGGTATTAATTGTCAGAATATAACGCTCATATGCCTGATCCGGCTCCTGAGTGAATTGATGTATACAATATGACGGTATAATCAGCAACACGTCAGAGCTTACGGGTGTCAGTGTTGAGCCGAGCAATGAATTGGGAAGCTCTGATAGATTAAAATAAATTTCAATTGCATTATGAGTATGCGGTGGCATCGGGTATGTAGCTTTTTCGTTTCTGTGAACAATATCAAATTTATTATAGAAATAAGAATATCTTACTTGCTCTGCCATAATAATCACCTCAAGGAAAGTATAACATATAAAAATTCAAAAGTCAATCAAAAAAAGAACGGAATAAGTCATAAAATTGAAAGGTTTTATACATATCAATTTTTGTTGGGAAGTGATATAATGAATACAGTCATAAAACCGCATAAAAGGAGGAATTTGATATGAATAGAAGAAAAGGCAGCAAAATTATATCAGCATTACTCGCTGTACAAATGGCATTAACGGCAGTGCCACAGCCGGCTATGACCGTTAATGCAGAAGAATATATGTATATGCATGAAACCTTTGAAAACATGAATGCGTGGACTGATACGGAAGGGAATGCATCGGTTGTAACAGATGATGACGGCTCATATCTCAGATTTAAATTAACAGGAAACGACAGCGAAGTATACCGTGATATGCCAAAGGGTGTGTCACTGGCAGATAATGACGTTTATGTAGTAGAATTTGATGTGAGATTTGAAGATGAATCATCAGGTGAGGTGCTGGTTTACGGACGTGGTAAAAAGCTCGGGCCAACATTAAGCTTTGACGGAAGCAAAATTAAAGCACAGACAGGAAAAGTAGATTATGTAACTATGAGAAGCGATGCAAAGGCAGGAGAATGGTATGATGTAAAGCTCCTTGCAAACGGTTTGAAAACAGTTTACAGCTACACAACAAACCTGAGTGGAAATGCGACTACTGAGGAATCACCAAAGTCGGTGGCAAGAAATATGACAGTGTCGCCGTTCGGAAGAATTTCACTCAAAGGAAATTCGAAAACAGGTGCGGTTGATATAAGAGATTTAAAGGTTTATAAGCCTGAGCCGACAGAGGTTAATATGAGTGTTGACGGCGATGTTGAAAATGTATCATTACCTGCTCCGGGAACCACAAGAACAGTAAATTATCTTGTAAGCTCGACTGCATATAACGGAATTGACCTTCTTCAGTATCAGCCGCTTGCAAGCGGATTGGTTCATTTCTGCTTATATGACGGAGAAAATGAGACTAATCTCACAAACAATATGCCCGAGGGCGTAATGCTTGGAAGTACATCCGGTGCATTGACAATCAGCGATAATGCACAGCCGGGTGAATACACTGTAAGACTTTGCAGCTATGGCGAAGCAGTGTATGACAGCAGAAAAATCACAATTGCTGAGGCAGGCGATATCAAGTCGATAAGCTTACTTGATAATATAGATAAATTACCGGTTCCGAACAACGGTACGGTAAATACAGTATTTAAGGCACAGGGATACGATTTAGCAGGCGGTGAAGTATATGATGCAGAGCTGAAGTGGTCATTGCTTGATGCTGAAGGTAATGTGCTTAATGATGAAGGAATTACCATAGACGAAAAAACAGGTGTTGTTTCAACTACTGCTAAGGCGGCAGCAGAGGCAATAAAGGTTAGGGTAGAGGTGATTGGAAACCCTGAAATAAATGCTGTTTCAGAAGCAATTTCTACATACAAAATGGAAGCAAAGAAGATTACAATCAGCGGAGCGGATTATCTCCAGACCTCGGCTGACAAAGAAGCTACAAGTGAATATACAGCAACAGTGCTTGACCAGAACGGCGTAGAAATGCCGAAGGAAGAAATCAGCAGTTGGGAAATAGAAAACGCGAATGATGCTATAACCATTGCTGACGGGATTTTAAAAGCACAGCCGGGTGCAGATGATGCGGTTGTTAAGGTTAAAGTCAGTGCGGGAGATGCTATGGCATCAAAAGAAGTTATTGTGTATGCTCCTGAATTAACCAGGATTGAAATTGACGGCGACCGTTCAATTGAAATTCCAAAGAGCGGAACAAAGAGCTTCGCATATACTGCAAAGGCATATGACCAGAACGATTTTGAAATAGAAAGTGCAGCGTTCGAATGGGAAATGACGGCAGATGATAATACATCATTGACATTTGATGATTCAACTGTAACAGCGACCACAGGTGCAAAGGAGCAGACTGTTACTATTTTGGCTATAAGCGGTGAAGTGAGCGGAGAATACAAGGTAGTTGTAACAGAAAATCCGTTTACATATAAGCCGGTTGACGGTGGCTTTGAAATTGACAACGGTAACAAAAACTATACTCGTCCGATATATGCACCGCATATAAACGACCAGGGAAAAACATCGTTCAGATATCTTTACTATCTCGGCGATAAGCCAAAGCTTGTTTTATCAAATGCAGGTACAAGCTCATTCAAGAGATTCGGACATATGTTCCTTGGTATCAAGGGTATGAAGTGGCTTGATGAAATGAAGAATATCACTTCAAGATATGTATACGGTCACGAGGAATATGAAATCACAGACCCGTCATTTGAAGGTAAAATCAAGCTTACATATACTCGCTCAGAAAAGCTTGATGCAATGCTTGTAAAGGTAGAATTACCGGATAGCTTAAAGGATAAGCTGGTAGTGGCAACAGCAGGACAGGGCGGAGCAGCAGGTGCTCAGCCGGTTGGCGGAGTTTCGTCAAAGCTTGAATTTGCGGCATCAGACACCGCACCGACAAATGCAGTGGTTAACGGAAATGAATTCAGCATTTCAGGCAATGCAGATGCTACAATCAGCGGTACTTCAAATATAGCTATGAATTACACTGTAAAGGATGCTGCTATGTATGAAGTGGGTGTTGACGCATTACTTGCTTCAAAGGTAGCCACACAGCCGATGGTAGTGGGTACAACAGAGGGTAATACTGAAAATACAGTATATCTTCTTATGACTGTTGAGGATACAAGTAATTCATACTTCAATGAATATCAGACTAACCCAAAGGAAATATTCAATGACGGTATAAGCTATTATAAGAGTGTATCAGAAACAATAAAGATTGACACACCTGATCCGTATATTGATGCAGCTATGACTTCACAGGTTATGGCTATGGATAATATCTGGGACGACCCGGTTATTACTCACGGTGCAATAGGCTGGCACAATGGTCAGGGTGGCTGGAGAGGCGGCTACTGCTTCGTAAATGCCGGTTGGAGTGACAGAATAAAGACCAATATCAGACATTATATAGATAATCAGAACGATGACGGACGTATCTGGGCATATCCGACTCATGACGGTCGCTATAATATGAGCCTTGTTATGGTTGATATTATTATGCAGTACTGGGATTGGACAGGTGACGATGCTTTCTTTGCAAACGAGGGCGGTTATGAATTTATTGCCGGACACTTGAAGTTTATGGATACATATATGCAGGTGCCGGGAACAAATCTCTATGAAAACTGGCTTGATGCGTGGAATACAGATAATAAGTGGAACAACGGCGGTGCCGGAAGTATTGCAACAGCATACACGTGGCGAGCTTATAACACTATGGCAAAGATAGCCGCAAAAATCGGTAAAACAGATGACGCTGTTGCATATCAGACAAAGGCTGATGCGATTAAGGCTGAAATGAATGAACAGCTTTGGGATAGCGACACAGGCGTATTCGGTGAAGTAAGAGAGCGTTTCGGCTTAGGCAGATTGAATGCCGCTCCGGACTTATCGTCAGTTTATACACCGATTGATATGGGTATTGCAACTCCTGAGCAGGAATATCAGATGCTCAGATTTACAGATTATGCAGTTCCGAGTGTTGCTAATCAGGACAGCATCTGGAAGAATATTGATTTTAAATACTCATCAAACAGACTTCCGGAATATTATTCAAGTGACGGTTTATATATTGAAGAGGTTATAAATAACGCACTTGCATATTTTGAGAACGGTCAGAGAGAAATGGCTATGAAGCAGTTCAGAGCTTGTCTTGTACCGTTAATGAAGGGTAGTGCAGCAGGTCAGGGTGTTGCAGGACATATTGTAAGATCTTCGCTTGAAAACAACGGACATATTGACTTTGCCGATGCAACGTCACAGTATGCACGAACAGCTATGGAGGGCTTATTCGGTATCAAGATGAATGTTCCGGAAGGCAAGGCGAATATTACACCGGGATTCCCGGAGGACTGGAAGTATGCTTCAATTGAGTCAAGCACATTAAGCTATGATTTCAAATATGAGAACAATACTGATATATTCAATATATCAAGTGAGAAGGAATTAAGCTATGTAATGCACATTCCGGCAAGAAGCTCAAAAATTGAGAGCGTAACAGTAAACGGCAATGCCGTAGAATTTACGGTTGATAGCTTTGTTAATTTTGCAACTCCTATATCAGACAATGCAGAAGTTGCAGTTCGATATGCAGACAGTGAAATTGCAAAGACAGAGGCTGAAGAAATCGGCGGCACAAATTCAGAGTACACAGTAAAGTCAAACGGAACTATTACCAATATTTCAGACCCGCAGGGCGTGCTTGCTGAAATTCCGCAGCTTGATAGTGCTGAAATTTCTGTAAAGCTCGGCGAGAAAACAGGTCATCATACATTCTTTGTAACAGTTAAAAAGGATGATATGACAGCAATACTTCCGATTGATCTTGAAATCAGAAGCGGCATAGAAATAACAGATGCAAAGCTTGTAACAGGAGCAAATGCAGGAATCAGTGTAAAGCTGACAAATAACACAGAAAAGCAGGTCACATTAAACGCAGTTTTATCAACTGTAAGCGGTGAGGTTACAAAGGATGTAACTGTTAAGGCAAAGAGTTCAAGCGAAGCAATGCTTGTGCCGCTTGAAAATGTGACAGATGTAACACCGGGAAATAACAAGATAACAGCAGTGTTAAGCGGTGATGTGGAAGGCACAATTTCAGCTGAATTAACAGACTGGCAGTTAAAGGATAAGGTTTCCAATACTGATGAGCAGTATCAGATGATTTCACTTGATGATTCGGTAAATCAGGATTTAAGAACCTTACATAAAAATACATATGACATAACTTATGAGGGTGATGAGCATTACAGACTTCCGAATTTCTACTGGTCAAGCGACTCGCCGAGAACTGCACTTCCGAACGGACGTACCTGGTGGGAACCGAACCGTGGAGAAAGCGGTGTGCCGGCAAGCTTAAGTCTTCCGGAAAACGGTGGTGTGTATAAGACAGATATAGGTGTACCGTTTGATATTTCGTCAAAGGATGGAAACAATGCGGCATTCGTGTCATTATACAATCAGTTCCCGGATAAGATGAATATTCCTGTCAATACAGCAGGCTCAAAGATTTATTTCATGCTCAGTGTATCGACAAATAATATGCAGAGCCGTATTAAAAATGCAAGAATCACAGTTAATACGAAGGATGGCACAAAGGAAGTACTTTCGTTGACAAATCCGGATAATATTGACGACTGGCTCAACTATCAGCAGACAAATCCGTATGCACAGTCGGGATATGTTCAGATGTTCGGAGAAAAGGCACATTCAAATATTCTTGCAGTTGATTTAGGAAGCGTAAAAATGATTGAAAGTATTGACTTTGAGTGTCTTGCAAGTGAGGTTCTTGCAGGTCTCCTGGGTGTAACTGTTGTCAAGGGTGAATATACAGAACCGGAGCCGACAAACACACCGGAGCCTGACAATACTCCTGAACCGACGGAGGTGCCTGAGGGTATTATAATTGCAGATTTTGGATTCAGTAAATCAGAGGTTGACGGAACTACAAAGGTAACAGCAAATGCCACCGTAACAAACTACACCTCAGATACAGTTGAGGCAGAAATTATTATTGTTCATTTCGATAGCTCCGGCAGAATTAAATCAATAAGCAGCTCAAATGTTGCGGATTCAAGTTATAAATACAGTGTTACAAGCAACACTGATTTTATAGAGGGAGATTATGTAAAAGCATTTATCTGGGATAGCATAAGCAAAATGAATCCTATGACAAATGCCAAGGTGTTCACATATTGAACGGAAAGGAAGGAATTATGAAGAAAATTATAAGCACAGTATGTACAGCTGCATTGCTGTTCTCAATGGTGGCGGCAAATGCGGCAACTCAGGTAGGAACAACCTATAATTACACAGGAACAGACAATAAGCCAAGCGGAAATGATAATGAGGTTATTGCACAGTATCTTGATACAGAGCACTGGACAATTCCTACTTCAAACACAAGAGGCGTTATGACAGGTCAGAGCACAAAGGATGCAGACGGAAACAGTGACGGCGATTTTGGTAATTGTTTTACAGGCTCAAAAAATGCTTATACATTTGCTAACGGTATAACTGATGCAAAGGTGGTATATTATACATTCGATTTTATGGGCTCGGCATCAGGTAGAGGAAGCTTTGCAATTAACGGACACAGACTCGACGGTAAAGCGTATAATAATTCAGATGGTGTATCTGTTGCGGGTGTAGCTTTATGCGAAACTAATTACAGAGCATATCATCCGTATACTATTACTGTAATTGCTGATACACTTAACCAGAAGGCGTATTATTACAGTGT
>JAZQHZ010000253.1:0-21939 GCA_045540855.1 Clostridia bacterium | reverse complement strand
GGAAAGAGTTCCGTTCCACGGACTTATTACAAAGCTGGTTGTTATATCGATGTTCTTCTCAGCAGGTATGATTCCTAACTACTTGCTCGTAAAGGATTTAGGATTAATGAACTCAATGTGGGCATTGATTCTTCCGGTAATCATTACAACATATAACCTTGTCGTAATGAGATCATTCTTCGAGGGTATTCCGATCGACCTTGAAGAGGCTGCATTTATTGACGGTGCAAACGAGGTTGTAATCTTCTTCAAGATTATGCTTCCGCTTTCAAAGGCAGCTCTTGCAACAGTAGGTCTTTTCTACGGAGTATATATGTGGAACTCATGGTTCTCAGCTATGCTTTACTTAAAGGACGAGGCAAAGTATCCGTTACAGTTAATCATCAGAGAGTTAATCATGCAGAACCAGCTCGCAGCAGAGCTTGAAGCAGTGGGTGACACGTCAATGTCAGATGCACTCGGTGCAGCTACAAACCCGGAAATCGTAAAGTACGCAACACTCTTCGTTTCAATCGTACCGATGCTTGCGGTTTATCCGTTCATTCAGAAGTACTTTGTAAAGGGTGTTATGGTAGGTAGCGTTAAGGGTTGATTTATAAAACAGTTAATAATAGTACGGACATATATAAAGGAGGAAATTAAAATGAATGTTAAAAGAGTAATAACAGGTCTTATGGCATTTACAATGGTTGCTTCAACAGCAGTTACTTTAACAGGCTGTGGCGGCAAGACAATCGGAAAGAGTTATGTAGACGATCAGGGTAACAAGATTTATACATACTCATTCAATATGTATACACAGGACGGTACAAAGTACCCGGAGACAAAGGACAACGAGTTTGACCAGATGCTCTACAAGAGAGGAATTGAGTTCGAGTATGAGCGTATTCCGAGAGTAAACTGGGAAACAAAGACAAATATGTATTTCCAGACAGGCGAGGAGCCGGATCTTACAACAGGCGGTAAGGAGCCGAACTATAAGTCATGGGCTAAGGAAGGCTTACTTGTTCCGGTTGCAGAAAGTGTTGAGGAATTAAAGGAAAAGATGCCTAATTATGTTAAGCTCTTCGAGGATATCGACGCAGTTTATGATTTAGCAGCATCAGCAGATGGTAAGTTATACTATCTCCCGTCAGTAAGACAGGAAAAGGCTCAGATGTGCTGGGTATACCGTAAGGACGTATTCGATAAGTTAGGAATCAAGGAATTCCCGAAGACAACAACAGAGTTTATCGAGGTATGTAAGAAGATTAAGGCAGCATATCCGGATCAGATTATCATCTCATCAAACGGTCAGAAGACATCATCACTCACAGGCTTCTTCCAGGCGTTTGGTATTCCGGAGCTTGCAATGGCAGATCACTCATATGTTGAGCGTGACGGAACATTCGTACCGTTTGCTTTAACAACAGATCAGGCAAGAGAAATGTATAAGATGGTTCACGAGTTATATCAGCTCAACATCATCGACAAGGAAATCCTTTCAATCGAGAAGGATCAGTTCTACGCACGTTGTGCATCAGACAATGCATTCATTACATATAACTATGTATACAATACAGAGACATTTGACAAGAAGACAAATGCAAACGGTAAGACAGGTGCACAGTGGGCTTGGACATCAAACATGCTGACAAATGATCCTGCACGTGGTACATTATTCAAGAAGGACCCGGCATATTCAAACTGGGGACCGGCATTCTCATACGGTTCAGATTCAGAGGAAGGCAAGCTTGATAAGGTATTGGAGTTATACGATTGGTTCTCAACAAACGAGGGTCAGGTATATACAACATACGGTGTAGAGGGCGTAAGCTATGACCTCGTAACAATCGACGAGTATAAGGAAATCGAGAAGGCAAGACCGGAGAACGCAGGCAGAGAAGCAGAAATTGATGCATTCGAGGTTCCGGCTGACTGGATTACACAGAAGGACGGCGTAGACTGCGTACCGGTAACAAAGGACGGCTGGTATGACCAGGTATACAACACAGAGGGTAAGAAGATTGGTGAAGAGCTTGGTATCTTCTCATCAGTATTCGTTAAGCACCCGAAGAGCTTCTATGAGTCAAGAGGCGTACAGATTGAGCCGCTTTACAACGAGTTCATGAAGAAGATTGACACAGAGAACTATTATTATATCCCGTCAGTTCCGATGAGATATACTCCGGATGAGGAAGACAGAACAGCAACAATCTTAGCTGACCTTAAGTCAAAGAGAGACGAGTATATGGCTAAGTTCTTCTCAGGCGAGTTAGATCCGCACAATGATGCACACTGGAACCAGTACATCAGCGATATGAACAAGCTTGGTCTTGAGGAGTATTCACAGATTCAGACAACTGTTTATGAAAGAACACAGGCTGAACTTAACAAGTAAAAATTGAGTTGGAGCCGGGTGAATATTCAGATATTAACCCGGCTCTACGGAGTTAAAGGACAATATTTCGGTATTGCACGGAAAAAATATCGGTATAAACAAATAATTCACACAATGCCGGGGCATTGTGTGAATTATGCGAATATCGGATAATTAAAAAAAGACAGAAATAACACGAAAATGTAAAAATATGGATTTGGGTGTTATGCTTGGCCTGTTAGGGGCAGAATGAAAATAAATGGAGGTAAAGCTCTTATGAAAGAAGCAATAAAAAAGGGTATATCATTGCTTATTGCATCAGCTATGCTTATCGGCACATTGCCGGCATTTGCGCAGGAGCCGGAGGTTGAGACTGCAGAGGATGTAGCTGCAGTTGAAACAGTGGTTGAAGATGCAGAGGCAGTTGAGGTTGAAGAAGAGGAGGCTGACGAGGCTGAATCAACAACAGAATTCCCTGAGGAAGAGATAGCAGAGCTTTTTGATAACAAAAACTCAGGAATGCTTGCAGATCTGAACTTTGACGATGTGGAGCTGGGTGACTATTCATCAAAGCTTACATTCGCAGATGGAAAGGACGGAGCACAGTCATTTACAGTAGTAGACGGTGCAGAGGTTGATCGCGAAGGCAGACTTCTTAAGATTACAATGAACGATCTTGGTGACGATGCACCGAGCGAGAACCAGAAGGTAAGATTGCTCAGCTTCGGCTTAAGCAATGCCGAGTACGGTGACAGAACAATCGTAACAAGCTTTGAGTTTATGACAGATAATGCTGCAAACAAGAATGTTATGGAGCTTACAATGGCAGGCGGTAACAGTGGTCCGAATGTCTGCGGCGGTTTCAGAATGAGTGCCGGTAAGATTCAGGTGTTTGCAGATGATGCTGAAAAGGGTAATGCAACTGCCCAGGATACAGGCAAGACCTATAAGGCAAATGAGTGGCACAATGTTGTAATGATGACAACAGTAAGCACCACAGAGGGCGGAAACGTTGTAACAGGTACAACCTATGCAATCGACGGCAAGGTTTACAAGCTTGCTACAACTGAGTTCGACTCAAAGGGTGAGAACCCGAATATGCTCAGATTCGTATTCAACAAGGACGTGTCATCAGGTAATATCTATATCGACAACCTTGCGATTGTAGACGTACTTCCGACAGCAGCATATTACGAGCGTGAGTTTGCACAGGAAACAAATATTGAGGTCCCGGACTTCGTTGAGTATGACGAGGACACACTCACATTACCGACAACCTACAAGGGCGTAAGCCTCACTTGGGAAACATCGGATTATGATATAATTGACACAGATGCAATTGATGCAAACGGTGTTATTCCGATTACTCACGGTGAGGAAACAGCAGGTGCAACTCTTACAGCTTTTGTAAAGCTTGATTCAATGTACGGCATTCCGTATCCGGAAGAGGTATGCGTTAAAGGTACAACAGGTATTCCGTTCGGCGTAACAGTACAGAACAAATACGGTACAGAAAATGACACATCAAAGGCAAAGAGAATTGCAAATTCACTTGTTATAAAGAACACATCAGTAACAGAGGATTTTGAGCTTCCGGTTACAACAACAATTGTTGATTCGGGTGCAGAGATTTCGTGGGCATCAGAGGATAGCTCAGTAATTGCAATTGACGGTGCGAATGCAACAATTACAAGACCGCCGTTCGATGCGGAGAATGACAAGGTTAAGCTTACTGTAACAGTTAAGTATGGCGAAGCAACTGCAACAAAGACAGTTGAGGTTACAGTAGTAAGAAACGAAGGTCCGACAAATGAGGCAGAGGACGTAAGATACGCCATTGCACAGCTTGAGCAGCAGGGCTTCACAGAGGCAATGCCGATTGCGGCAAGTAATGACCTTAACTTTACCACAGAGATAGGCAATGCTTCACTTGTATGGGAGTCAGGCGATACAGATTGGATTGCAAATGATGGTACAATCGTGCAGATGCCCGAAAGCGGTACAGGCAGACATGAGGTGCCTGTAAAGGTAACAATCACATCGGGAAATGAGACAATAACTCTTAACTATGTGATTTCAATCAGACCTAAGACAGCGGCAAAGGCATTTCCGGGTGCACAGGGCTACGGTACACAGACACGCGGCGGTGCAGGCGGATACATATATCACGTAACAAACCTTAATGCAGAGGGTGAAGGCTCGCTTACATACGGTATGGAGAAGATGACAGGTGCAAGAATCATCGTATTCGATGTGGGCGGCACAATCGACCTTACTCCGCTTGGCAGAGCATTAAAGCTTTCAGGCAAGAGTGGCTCACACGTAACAATCGCAGGTCAGACTGCGCCGGGACAGGGCATTCAGTTAAAGGGCTACGGTATTACATTAAGCTCAGTTGAGGATGTAATCATCCGTAACATAAAAATCAGAATCGGTAACGTAAGAAAGCACGGCGATACATACCAGGCAGACCCGTTATCAGTATCAGGCTCAAACAAGAGAGTAGTTCTTGACCACCTCTCACTTAACTGGGGAGTTGACATGGGCTTCCGTGTAGACGGTACAGAGGTAACAATGTCAAACTGTCTCGTGTCAAAGGGACTTTACTGGAACACACCGCACGAGAAGGGTAAGCATAACTACTCAGGTATGTTCAGAGCAAAGTACGGTACATTCTATAATAACTACCTGGCAGACTCAGGACAGAGAGCTCCGAGAATTATTGATAACGAATATCTTGACGTAAGAAATAACGTAGTATATAACTCAAAGTACTCATTCGATATCTGTAACTACGAGTGGATGGGTGCGAATGTTAAGTTCAATATTGTAAATAACTCAGTATTAAAGGGTGACCCAGACTTAAGCTCAACGGATGGCGGTTCATACAAGTACTTCCAGGGCCGTACATATTCGGGCGGTATCTTTGCATATACAGCAAACAATATTGACCAAACAACAGGTACAAGAGCAGAGCTTACAAATTACAGAGAGGGCGGACTCTGGACAGCAGACAGCTCATATTATGAGAGAACAGACACTGCTGCAGACGAGCTTGGCGTAATCAATGCAGGCGGCTACTCAAACCTTGTTTCAACCTGGAAGAATATGATGTTCCCGGACGATATAAGTATGGAGGAGTATGACCAGTCAGCTTTATCAAAGAAGGGTAACACACTTGTAAACTATCCGTTCCCGGCTCCGGCAATGCTCACAAGAACTCCGGAGGAGGCAACAAAGCACGTTCTCCAGAACGCAGGTGCAATCTATCCGGTGAACGATACATTAAACAGAAGATATTTAGCAGAAGGCAGAACAAGATTAAACGTAAGATCGGATTACAGCTTCGCATCAGCTTCACAGGGTATCATCCTTACAGAGGCAGACCTTGCAAAGCAGACAGATCCGACAATGGCATACGGCTTGCCGGTTCAGACTCATACAGAGTACGTTGACAAGAACGGTGTAACAGTATATGACGTAGATGGTCTTGACATTGCCAATATGGAAAATGCTGATGAGCTTGAGGTTGTTAAGACATTTAAGTTCGTATCAGTAGCAGAGGATGACGTAGACAGCCTTTATGTATACAACGCAAACGATTCAAGAAAGTTCAGAATCGTGCTTGAGGAGTACGAGGAGGGCGACGGCATCTATGATGCGTTTGAGGTTTACGACATCAACAATGAAAAGCTTGAAAAGCCGAAGGATTATGCAGCAATCGGTGCTGAGGATGCAGTAGGCTTAGCATATACATTAAACGGCGAGACACACACTCTCAAGTTCTCAGAGTGGGGCGACGGACCGGGTAACTACCAGCACAGTGATTCATATGACGATCCGTTCGCTGATTCATCAATGGTAGATACAGAGTGGGTTGATTCAGACTGGCCGATGCTTCCGGAGGTTTACCGTGATACAAAGGCTGATAAGGATAACAACCCGGATAAGTACAAGAGCGGTAAGTTTGACTCGAACGGTGACGGCGTGCCGGACTTCTTCATCGAGCTTATGGGCTGGGATGAGCATCCGGATTACAGTGCAAGAAAAGATATTTCAAGAATGGACTTCGATGATGACGGTTATACAAACATAGAGGAATACATAAACGACTATCTCTGTAACGACGTTGAGTCAGTTGACAGCGAAGCAAACACACCGGTATGGGCAGAAAATGTACGTGACGGTGCAAAGAAGTATAACACACACCGTTCGCACGAAATTCTCTTCAACACACAGAGACGTGCAAAGGCACAGGTTTACTATGCAGAGGGAACAACTCTTGATAACCTTGAGGCGGCGCAGAGAATCGACCTTAACGAGATATATGACTCAGAAAGAAGCGACTACCTCACAGCAACAGACTTCGATACATATTTCTCAGTCAAGTTCCCGAACGTTGAGGATTTAACAGACACAGAAATGTCATTAAAGCCGTCAACAACATATGCATATAGAATCAAGACATATACAGACACAGGTGTTGAGGCACTTTCAGATGTATATACATTCACAACGGAGGCTGTTTCATCAGCAGTACCGAGTGCTCCGAGAGTAACAGAGTACATTCCGTTTGATAAGCAGATAACCTTGAAGTTTGAGCCTTCATCACCGCTCCGTAATTACAGACAGGAGGGTGTATCTGCACCGGCAGGTTCAAAGACTGTAACAACAATCAATGCACCTGAATTTGAAAATATGGTAGACCACTATGTAATCAGATATTCATTAAATGCAGATATGTCAGATGCAACAGAAATCAAGGTTTCAGGAAACGCATCATCATATACAATCAAGGGTCTTACAAATGACACACCGTACTATATTGATTTAAGAGCAGTAAACGCAGACGGCGTTGAAAGTGAGAGTGCACTTTACAACTTCAAGGTTGCAAAGGAGCTTGACGAGCTTGATAAGGACGGTAACAAGACATACGGCGTAGAGGGTATTCAGGTTATTTCAAACAAGGTCAATGAATATTTCTATGACAAGGCACTCTGCACAGAGGGCATTGCACCGACAAAGTATGTTGTAAACGTAGAATACGACAAGGCACTTCCGGAGGAGGGCATCAAGGCAGGAGAGACAGCTAAGTTCGTAACAATCTTCGGAGATGTTAAGGACTGGTACATCTACACACTTGGTGGTTTACCGATTCCGGTTGAGGAAGAGAAGTCAGAGAATAAGCCGATGCTTCTCTTAAGAGACGACAGCCACGAGCACAGCTTCACATATGCAAAGACATTTGAAACTCCGCTTTACGGCAAGTCAACACTTCATTCAAGATTTATGATTTCGGGTGAGCAGCTCGACCCGATGAATCAGAATCCGGAGTTCCGTTATTATATCCAGGAGGATATCGGAAACGAAGATACTGATGCTGATACAGATGAAGCAAAGGAAGCAACAGTATTCGGTAATATTGTTGGTATGAGCTTTGCGAAGAATGAAATTAAGATAAACGGCTCAACAGTCGGCAGATATGAGACTGATAAGTGGTACGATGTAAAGATTCTTATGGACGGCGATAAGCAGGAATATACACTTTACATCAATGGCGAGAAGATTACAACAGGTCAGTACGCAAACTATTCAGAGGGTGCCATAACAGCTGTTGAAAGATGGAACCTCGGTTCAAGACTTGCAGGTATGAACGATGTTTACATCGATTTCATGTACGCATACACAGGCTGGGATGAAATCGACGATAACAACGGCGTTGAAAAGGGCGAATCAGGCTCAAGACCGACAGGCTCAGGCTCAGGCGGTGGCGGCGGAAATGGCACAGTTATCCGTGACGGCGACTTCGACGAGGCTGGCAAGGTAGATAATACAGAGGCAACTCCGGTACCGGATACATCAGACGAGCACGTGAACTCAAAGTTCAACGATATGGGTGCATTTGCATGGGCAGTGCCGGCAGTTAACGCACTTCACGAGCGTGGCGTTGTAAACGGTGTGGGAAGCAATAACTTCGCACCGAACAGAGCAGTTACAAGAGCAGAGTTCATAACAATGCTTATGAGAGGCTTCGAGCTTATCGGCGAAGAGGCAACCTGTGACTTCACAGACGTAGAAAAGGGCGAATGGTGTTATAATGCAATCGCAGCTGCGTCAGCAATGGGAATCGTCAAGGGACTTCCGGACGGAAGCTTTGGCGTGAACACAGAGGTTACAAGACAGGATATGACTGTTATGTGCTTAAGACTTGCTCAGGCAATCGGACTCGAGCTTGATGAAATCAAGGAAAATCCGTCATTTGCCGATGGAAACGAAATTGCAGATTATGCAGCAGAAGCGGTAACTGCACTTTATAAGGCAGGAATCGTAAACGGAACGGGTGAAAACAACTTCACACCGAGAGGCAGTGCAAACCGTGCACAGGCTGCAAAGATTATCTACGAGATGATAGTATCACAGCAGTAATTTCGATAAATTGGATATGTTAAAAAGGCTTTTTCCGGGGCATTTGCCCCGGTGAAGCCCGGATTTAAAGGCGTATTCGACGCGGAAAGGAATGTATAAATAATGAAAAAGAAATTATTAGTTATCTGCCTTACAATAGCTATGGCATTAAGCAATATTTCGGCATTTGCTTATTCTGATGTTACATCAACATTAGAAAAGACAGCAGTAGCACTTGTAGAGGGCTTAGGAATTATGGATGCTGCAGAAGAGGATAAGTTCGGCAGCGGTGCATATATCACAAAGGGCGAGTTTGCAGTTGCAGTAGCAAATATGATGCAGCTCGACGTTGTAGAAGGTAAGATGGGCAACAGCGTATTTGCAGATGTTGACATCGCAACAAAGGAAGGCTGTGCTATAAATCTTTTAGCAGACACAGGCGTTATCCCGACAACAGACAAGACATATAAGCCGACAGACATCATCACATACGGTGAGGCTGCAAGAATGGTTATCAACAGCTTAGGCTATGGCTATGAGGTAACATTAAACGGCGGATATCCGGGCGGCGTTATCAAGGTTGCGGCTCAGTTAAAGCTCGCATCAGGCATCAGTGCAACAACAAGTACACAGCTCACAAGAATTGATACAGCAATTGTTCTCTACAATGCTTTAATGACAGAGACAATTGACGTAACTCTTACAGGCGGCAGTGCTGAGTATACAAAGAGCGGCGAGACAATGTTAGAGGACGTATGGGATGTATACTATGACTACGGTACAATCTTAGGCGTAGGCTTAACAAGTCTTGACGGCGTAAGCCTTTCAGAAACACAGGTTTCAGTAAGCGGCGAGGTAATGGAGTGCACAATTCCGAACATCAAGGATTACCTCGGTTACAGCGTAAAGGCATATTATATGGACGACTCAAAGACAGGTGACACAACACTTGTTGCAGTTGTTCCGAGATCAACAGACAATAAGGTAGAAATCATCAATGCTGATGACCTCTATGTAAGCGGTAACAGTGTGAGATATGAGGAAAACGGCAAGATGGAGACTGTATACGTTGAGGATGACCCGCAGGTTATCTACAACGGCAGATTATATGATGATTACAAGAATCTTGAAGAGGTTCTTGACATTGCAGAGGGTAATGTAACCTTCATTTCAAACACAGGCTCAAAGTATGCAGGTATCATCATCGTTGAAGAGGAGAAGCACATCCTCGTTGAAAGAGTTGATACAAAGAACAACGTTGTTTACGCAGTAAACTCAACAGAGGAAAATGCAGATCCGTATCTTGCATCAGCACTTGATTTAGACGATGAGGATAAGGATATCTACATCACATTGAACGGTGCAGATGCAGCAGTATCAGATATCCAGATCAATGACGTGCTTGTTGTTACAGAAACAGCAGACGGCGAGGAAGTTAATGTAAGAATTGACAGAAACGTAATCGAGGGTAAGATCGGTGCAGTTGATGTTGAAGAAGGCGAAATCAGAATTGAGGGCGCTTCATATACACTTTCAGCATATGCAATGGGCGACTTTATGGCAGGAAACAGCGGCACATTCGCTGCAACAGCAGACGGTAAGGTTTTAGGAATTATCGCTACAAAGACATCAAATCTCAAGTATGCTTACGTATTAAGCGTAACTCACGAGGTTAACGAGGAGAAGGCATATGTTAAGCTCTTCACTCAGGATGGCGAATTAAAGATGTTCGTTGTAAACGAAAAGACAGTTGTAAACGGTAAGAAGACACTCTTTAACGAGGTTAAGAACGTAATTGCAGAAGGCGATTTCATCAGCTTCAAGTTAAATTCAGACGGTAACATCTCACAGATGAACAGACCGTATGATACATCATCAAATCCGGACTATTACAGCGAGAGCTCATTCATCAAGAACTGGAGCAAGAGCTCAGTAAGATACGTTGGCGGAATTATGGGACGTTCAATCGCAAATGAGGATACAACAATCTTCTATATCCCGCGTTATGACAGAGACGTTGATACAGATTACCGTATCTTAAAGCTTACAGACCTTAAGAGCGGTACAGTTTACTCAGATGTAACCTGCTACGACGTTGACAGAAACGGCCGTATCGGTGCATTGGTAATTAAGGAAGATATCAAGGAAAAGGTAGAATCAGACAGCAACTTATTCTTCGTTGATAAGGTGTTGACATCAGTTGACGAGGACGGCGAGGATATCGTAGAGGTACAGGGCTTCGAGAAGGGTGCTGCAAAGACACTTTACTTCAACACAAAGACAGAAAGTGTTACTTATGAAGACGGTTGGATGAACTACGTTGGTAATGAGAGCTTCGATACAGGCTATAACTCAGAGCTTCCGGGTTCAAACTTAAGAGGCGGCGACGCTATTCAGTACGCACTTGCAGCTGACGGTACAGTAGGTGCATACAGAATCATTTATAACAATGCAGAGGCTATCTACACAAGTGGCGACCTCACATATGATGATGACAAGTATTACTACGAGAGATGGTCAAAGGCAGGTAACGTAACAAAGTTAGACTTTAACGATGACCTTTACATCGGTTTAGGTAAGGTAGATATCAGATACAATGACTTTATGTGCTTCTGTGCTCTCAACGAAGAGGAGAGAACACACTATAAGAACTCAATCGTTGATATCGTGGACTATTACCGTCCGTTCAACCTTGTTCAGGAGAACACATATATCTACACATATAATGTAGACTCAAAGAGAGTTGAGTTAGGTACAATGGAAGATATCGCAAAGAACGATACAGTATTTGTACGTTCAGTAGAAATGGGCGAGCTCAACGAAATTATGGTTTATATCGAGGGTTAATAAACGGAGGCAGAAATGAAGACTAATTTAACAAGAAGAATTGTTGGATTGTTGATTTCGCTTTCAATGATGTTGTCACTGGCTGTTCCCTTCGCAAGTGCGGAGGGCGGCGTGGCAGCTGAAACGTTATGGACGTTTGAATCTCTTGCAGGCGAAGGAGATGTAACGCTTGCAGAGGACACCGATTTAAACGGTCTTACAATCCATGCAACAGCAGAAAGAACAGTAGTTATCAATGCTTCAAAGAAGACAATTGACGAGAACGAGTTTACTGTAAGAGCAAAGTTCGGCGGTAAGTGTAACAGCGATATGACATACCGCACAATGTCATTCCTTCCTGAGGCAGATGGTACAGTAACAGTATATTATGCACACGCATCAGGCAGTGGTGCTGCAAGAACAGTATCAGTTGTGCAGGGCGGCGTACAGGCTGACGACACAGTAGAGGCAGATACAGCAAAGTCATTTACAACTGCAGTTACAGCAGGTACAGAGGTATTTATCGGTTCATTCTCAGATAACCTCAACTTCTACGGCGTAAAGTACGTGCCGGGTGCAGAGGCTCCGGTAGTACCGGACGTAACAGATGAGCCGGCAGTAACAGATGAGCCGACAATTACAGAAGAGCCGACAATTACAGAAGAGCCGGCAATTACAGATGAGCCGGCAATTACAGATGAGCCGGCAGTAACAGATGAACCGTCAGGTGACGTAACTGTTGTAAACGGTCTCAACGTTGTAATGTCAGACACAGTGTGGACATTTGATGATTTCATAGGCACAGACCTTACAAATACATGCTTCATCAGTGCAAACAATGATTTAAGATTCTACGGCTACAACAAGGCAGCCATAGATGGACATACAAAGGAAATTGACGGAGTTACCTATACTTCAAGATTAAAGCTTGCAGGTACAGGTACAATGGCAGGCGATGCATCATCAAAGGTGATTGAGCTTGTTCCGGGTGCAAACGGTACTTTAAAGGTGGCATTTGCACACGCATCATCAAGTGGCGGTGCAAGATCACTCGTAGCTAACCAGGGCGGAGCAGTTATCGCTTCGCAGGAGGTTGCAGAGAGTGATGTTGCAGTTCTCACAGTTGATGTAAGAGGCTGGGAAAGCGTATATATCTATTCACAGAAGAGTGGCTTGAATGTTTACGGAATCAGCTTCACAGCAACAGGCGAGTTCGCAACACCGGACCCGAATGCAACACCGACACCGACTCCGGCACCGACAGCAACACCGACACCGACTCCGATTCCGACACCGACTCCGGTTCCGACTCCGGTACCGACAGCTGCACCGCTTGAAATCAAGGGTGTAACAGAGGATACAAGCTGGATATTTGGTGATTACAAAGATGTAGACTGGACTGTTAATTCGGTGCTTGACGAAACACTTATGGTTTTCGGTGATCCGAAGATGGTTATATCTACAAGCAATAAGACAATCAATGAAGTTGATTATACAAAAGTACTTAAAACAGGTGGTAAATCAGAAATTGGACCGGATGGAACGCCTGAAACAAGAGCATTTGCGCTTATGCCGGAAACTTCGGGCTTGGTTGGTGTAGCATTTGTTCACGCATCAGACAAAGGCACAAGAACTCTTAGTATTGCTCAAAATGGAGTAGAACTTCTGCGACGTGGAGTTGAAGGCAAGGAATTGGCGTATGCGGAGGTAATGGTAGAGCCCGGAAAGCCGGTTTACATTTATGCTGATAACGGACTTAACTATTTTGCAGTTTACTTCACTGAAATGGGTATAATTGACCCGAATGCAACTCCGGATCCGGAAATGACAGCAAAGGCACAGCAGGACGCTGATGCACTTACATTAAGAAGTATTTCAGACTATGCAGTATATATCGACCTTGAGCTTGTAAAGAGAGGAGCAAACGGCTCAACAGTTACTTGGGAAAGCTCGAACGAGGATTATATCAAGATTGAAGATATTTCAAGCGGCGGTAACTACACAGGTGTGGTTACAAGACCGACCTCGGCAGAGGAATGTGATGAAAACGGCGGCGTACCGGTTACACTCACAGCAACAGTAACCTACGGTGCGGCTGTGGTACAGAAGGTATTTGACGTTTCTGTAAGAGCATTCAACCCGATATACTACAATGACTTCCAGGCAGACGTAGGTCAGGCTCCGGATGAGGAAGCAGGCTACGTTGGTATTCAGGACGATGTAGTAGCGGCAAATGGCGACAAGTTCAGAGGTATCAGAGTAAGTGCTTTAAAGCACGCAAAGTCAATGATTGACTACGGCTTCGAGCACGAGGATCACGATATTGATAAGTACTTTGACAAGAGAATTATGTCAACAGACTCATCATACGGTGCTCCGACAGACCCGTACGGCAACAAGCCGGAGGAGAACTTCTCATTCTATTACTCAATGCATGACGGATACGGCGGCGGTACAACATATATGCCGTTATGGATTAAGCTTGCAGATGCTGAAAGCTCAAGCGGTTACCCTGAGGGACTTATCGTTATGAGTATGGATATTTATATAATTTCAAACAGCTTAGAGCAGTTCAATATGGGTATCGGTACTTCAAAGCCTGCTCAGATGTGTCGTTTCTCATTCAAGAAGAGAAGCTTCCGTTACGGTAACGAGGGTGACGAAATCGTATATAAGGACGATGCATATGATGCACCGTTAGGCAAGTGGATGACAGCAACAATCGTTGCAAATACAACCACACATCTCTGGGATTTATACTTTGACGGTATACTCATCCAGAGAAACATCCGTTTCAGAAATGCGCAGGACTATGCTTCAACAATCGAGTTCACGCTTTCAAGAAACAGTGACAAGTCAAAGGAAAGATTCCTTATTGACAATATCTGGGTAGAGAACATTACAGAGGACTACAACCAGTCATACTGGGATGACCTTATGCTTGATATTCCGCACGATGCCGAGAAGGATGCATACGTTGCAAACGATAACTTCCTTTTATACTACAACGGACTTGACGGTCTTGCAGGCAACACATATGTATGGAAGTCATACAACGAGGATATCCTCGACGTTGTGACAGAGTCATATGCAGTTGAGGATCTTACACAGTTCGGCTATACAGAGGAAGAAATTCAGGCATACAGAGACAAGGGTGCAGATTATGTAACTCTTACAGTTGCAAAGCCGAATATGTCCAAGATTCCGGCGACGGGAGCATATGCAACAATCAAGGGCTCAATGGAAGTCGGCGAGAATATTTACAGTAAGGAATTCAAGATATTCATTACACCGCAGGGTGTAGTCGGCGATGCACAGACTGATTCAGAAAAGGCATTGGCAGATATTGCGGCAATCAGCAGCATAGAAAACGGAAAGACATATTCAAAGAATACATACCTTGACTTTGAGGAAATCGGAGAAATGTATGGCTCAGAATTTACCTGGAAGTCAAGCAATGACGATATAATCAGCGAAACAGGCGAAATCACACGTCCTAAGACATCGGGAACAACAAAGGTTACTGTAACAGTAACTGCTGTTAACGGTGAGGCTGAGGAGTCAAAGAAGTTCATCGTATACGTTAAGGGCACCGGCTCAGGTGGTAGCGGTGGCTCAGGCGGCGGTGGCGGTGGCGGCGGCAGCGCAATCAGAGTTGTCGGCACAGTTACTGATAATAAGGATGAATACGAATCAAATGCATACACACCTGAAGAGACAAGCAAGATGATATTTAACGATATCGAAAATGTTCACTGGGCTAAGGAAGCAATTGAGGCACTTTATAATGAAGGCATAGTATCAGGCTACGGTAATGATATGTTTGCACCGAATTACAGTGTTACAAGAGAGCAGTTTGTAAAGATGATTGTTGAGGCACTTGACCTTACAAGTGATTTGGCATCAGAGCTCACCTTTGCAGACGTAGCGGCTGATGCGTGGTATGCAGACTATATCAAGACAGCAGTTGCCTTAGGTGTTGTAACAGGTAAGGATGCAACAACCTTCGGCGTGGGCGAGTCAATTACAAGACAGGATATGGCAGTTATGTGCGTAAGAGCATTGAATGCTGCAGGTATCACTCTTGACGGCAATGCAGACCTTGCAGATTCAGAAGCAATTGCAGACTATGCAAAGGATGCAGTTGCAAAGATGGTTGCAGCAGGATACATCACAGGTGATGAAAACGGCGACTTCAACCCGACAGACTCTGCCACAAGAGCACAGACGGCGGTAGTACTTTACCGTATAATTAAATAAGGCTAAGGGAGCGTGAGCTTCACGCTCCCTTATATAAAACATTTGGCAAAAGGAGTTTAGTCATGGCAATATATGACGTAACAAAATATGGTGTATTAAATGATGGCGAAACAAATAACACCAAAGCAATCGCCAAAGTAATAGAGCTTGCCGAGGAAAACGGCGGCGGAATAATCTATTTCCCTGCGGGTACATATATTTCCGGCTCAATCGGATTAAAGAGCAATATGACATTGTATCTTGAATCAGGAGCTTTGATTTTAGGCAGTGAGGACAAGAACGACTACCCGATGATTACAAAGGAAATTGTGGAGGGCTACACAAGAGAAGGCTGTGCAGCGATGATTTATGCAATTGAAGCAGAAAACATCACTGTTGAGGGAAGAGGTACAATCGACGGCAGAGGCTATAACTGGTGGGATAACCCTAAGAATGAGCACAGACCGAGAATGTTCCAGCCGATTCTTTGTAACAATGTAAGACTTGCAGGAATCACAATCAAGAATTCTCCGATGTGGACAGTACACCCGATGTGCTGTACCAACGTAACAATAGACGGCATTACAATCAGAAACCCGTGGGATTCACCGAATACTGACGGTATCAACCCGGAAAGCTGTTCGGGAGTTCATATTTCAAACTGTACTGTTGACGTAGGTGACGACTGTCTCACATTAAAGTCAGGTACAGAGGATGATGAGCTTCAGAAGAAGTTCCCGTGTGAGAATATCGTGGTTACAAACTGTACAATGCTCAACGGTCACGGCGGTGTTGTAATCGGTTCAGAGATGAGTGGCGGCGTAAAGAACGTTACAATCTCAAACTGTGTATTCAACGGTACTGACAGAGGTATCAGAATTAAGACAAGACGTAAGAGAGGCGGCTGTGTTGAGGACATCTTAATCAACAATATTATGATGACAAACGTATTCGCACCGATTACGGTAAACGGCTATTATCAGTGCGGCGGCACAAGCCCGGACGATATGGAGCTGTTCAGCCTTGAGAAGCTTCCGGTTGCGGACGATGTTCCGGTTATGAAGAATATCATAATTTCAAACGTACGTGCAACAAAGGCAACTGCATCAGCAGGATATATCTATGGCATTCCGGAGTCACCGGTCGAGGGCTTGAGAATCAGCAACTACTCAGTTGAAATGATTGAAACAGATGAGGAAATCAAGGATAAGCCGATTATGGCATGGCACATCAAGAAAACGGCAGGTACGGGACTTTACTGCTGTTTCTGTAAGGACGTGACCTTTGATAACGTATCAATCAAGGTTGTAAAGGGACCGGCTGTTAAGATTGAGAAGTCAGAGGATATCAGACTTTCAGGTATCAGTGTAATCGGCGGTGACGGTATCAGTGAGACTGTTGATTGCAATAATATAGTACTAAATAATGAGAAGATTGGCTAATGACATTTTAGTATTTATGTGATAGAATAGTCGTGAATTTATAATTCACGGAAGGAGACTTTATAATGGAGAGATTAAAGAGAAGCACACCATGCACATTAACTGAGAAGGTTATGCAGTTTGGTGAGGGAAACTTTTTAAGAGGCTTTGTTGACTGGATGATTGACAGACTCAACAAAGAGGCTGACTGGAACGGCGGAGTTGTACTTGTGCAGCCGCTTCCGCAGGGACTTTGCGATATGATAAACGAGCAGGACGGCTTGTATGACCTTTATTTAAGAGGCTTACAGAACGGCGAAAGAGTAGAGGAAACAAGAGTTGTTGAGTGTGTAACACGTTGTATCAACCCGTTTGCCGATACTGATGCTTACTTTGAAATGGCAAAGAATCCGGAATTGAGATTTATCGTTTCAAATACAACAGAGGCAGGTATTGAATACAGAGCAGGTGAAAGTGCTGACGATTTTGCAGGAACTACCTTCCCGGGCAGACTTGCAATGTTTATGAAAAAGCGTTTCGACTTAGGCTTACCGGGCTTTGTATTACTCCCGTGCGAGCTTATCGACAAGAACGGCGACTGCTTAAAGGAGTGCATCTTAAAGTACGCAGCTGACTGGAATTACGGCGATGATTTTATAAAGTGGGTAAACGAAGAAAACCACTTCACAAACACACTTGTTGACAGAATCGTTACAGGCTATCCGAGAGAGACAGCCAAGGAGATGGAAGAGAGCTTCGGACATCTTGATAACGTAATTGATACAGCCGAGATTTTCCACTTATGGGTAATCGAGGGTGACAAAAAGTATGCTGAGGAGATTCCGTTCCATAAGTATGGTATGAACGTATTATGGACAGACGATGTAACACCGTACAAGAAGCGTAAGGTAAGAATCTTAAACGGTGCACATACAATGATGGTACTTGCAGCAAGACTTGCAGGCCTTGAAACAGTAGGCGAGGCTATGGAGGATGAGCTTGTTTACAAGTTTATGTATAAGGGTATCTTTGACGAGATTATCCCGACACTTGACCTTCCGAAGGAAGAGCTTACTCAGTTTGCAAACGACGTAATTGAACGTTTCAAGAATCCGTTCATCAAGCACTACTTATTAAGCATTGCTTTAAACTCGGTATCAAAGTTCAAGGTAAGAGATTTACCGTCACTTTTAGGCTATATCGAGGAGTTTGGCAAGGAGCCGGCTTGTCTCGTATTCTCACTTGCAGCACTTATCAAGTTCTACAAGGGTGACGAGGCTAACGATGATGCACAGGTTATGGAATTTATGAAGAACGCATCAGTTGCCGAAATCTTAGCAAGCACAGACTGTTGGGGACAGGATTTAACAAGTCTTCTGCCGTCAGTAGAGAAGTATTGCGATATGATTGATACAATGGGTATCAGAGAGGCAATGAAGACAGTAATAGCATAAGAGAGTTAATTGCTCCGCTTTACGGCTGAGCCGAAAGGCGTAGCGGTTTAGCGGGGCTTTTTATCACAAAAAATCAGTCGCGAATGCTGATTTTTTGCGATAAGAAAATAAAAGGAGAAAGCTATGAAAGAGTTAATTATAAACGAGCGTGACAATGTTGCGGTAATGCTTGACGGCGAATTAAGCGGTCACAAGAAGGCACTGCGTGACATCAAGGCAGGCGAGGATATTATAAAGTACGGTTACAGCATAGGCCATGCTTTAGAGGACATCAAGGCAGGTGAGCACGTACATACGCATAATATCAAGACAAATTTAAGCGGTACTCTTGAATATGAGTACAACCGCACAGGCTATGAATTAAAGGACGCACCGAAGCGTACTTTTATGGGCTACGTGCGTGAGGACGGCAGTGTAGGTATCAGAAACGAAATCTGGATTGTAAACACAGTAGGCTGTGTGAACAAGACCTCGGAGATTTTGGCACGTGAGGCAACAAAGCTTTACGGTGACAAGGTTGACGGAATATTCAACTTCGTTCACCCGTTCGGCTGCTCGCAGTTAGGTGATGACCAGGCGACCACACAGGCAATTTTAAAGGGTATGGTAAACCACCCGAATGCCGCAGGTGTACTCGTGCTGGGACTTGGCTGTGAAAACAACAATATGGCAGTGTTCAAGCCGTTATTGGGTGATGTGAATGAAAAGAGAGTAAAGTTCTTAATCACACAGGAGCACGACGATGAGATTGGCGAGGCATTAAAGCTTATTGGCGAGCTGGTAGAGTATGCACAGACCTTTAAGCGTGAGGAATGTGACCTTTCAAAGCTTGTTATAGGCTTGAAGTGCGGCGGCTCGGACGGATTCAGCGGACTGACTGCAAATCCGCTTATCGGACGTGTATCAGACAGAATAATTGCCGCAGGTGGAAGCACAATTTTAACAGAGGTACCGGAAATGTTCGGTGCAGAAACAATCCTTATGGACAGAGCAACTGATGAAGAGGTTTTCAACAAGGTTGTTGCACTTATAAATAACTTCAAGGAATACTTTATGCGTTACAATCAGGTGGTATACGAAAATCCGTCACCGGGTAACAAGAAGGGCGGCATCACAACTCTTGAGGATAAGTCCTTAGGCTGTGTGCAGAAGTCGGGAAGTGCGGACGTTGTTGACGTAATCGCAATCGGTGAGCACGTAAAGAAGCAGGGCTTAAATCTTCTGACAGGTCCGGGAAATGACATTGTTGCCGTAACGAACCTTACAGCATCAGGCTGTCATATGATTTTATTCTCAACCGGCAGAGGTACACCGGTAGGTGCACCTGTACCGACAGTTAAGGTTGCTACAAACAGCGATTTAGCTAACAGAAAGCCGCACTGGATTGACTTCAATGCAGGTCCGATTATCGAAGGTAATGACCTGACTGATGAAATGCTTGATTACATCATCAGCGTTGCAAACGGTGAAAAGACAAACAATGAGAAGAATGGATACAGAGAGATTTCTATTTTTAAGGATGGAGTAACACTCTAATTTCAGATAATAGATAAGAGATAATAAAGAATAGATAATAGATAAAAAATGCCTTCGGCATTTTTCGGAGGAAAGTAAAATGAATTTAAAAGGTAAATGGGTAAGCGATTTAGGAAACGGCTATTTCAAGAACCCTGTATTATACGCAGACTATTCTGATCCGGACGTAATCCGTGTGGGTGAGGATTTCTATATGACAGCTTCAAGCTTTACATACGTTCCGGGACTTCCGATTCTTCATTCGAAGGATATGGTAAACTGGGAGCTTATAAACTACGCCGTAAAGGAGTTACAGCCCAGATATGACAAGCCGGTACACGGCTGTGGCGTATGGGCACCGGCAATCAGATACCACGACGGACGTTTCTTCATCTACTACGGTGACCCGGATTTAGGTATTATGGTTACATATACAGACGACATCTACGGTGAGTGGAGCCCGGTTGAGTGTATCAAGGAGGGCAAGGGACTTATTGATACCTGCCCGTTATGGGACGATGACGGCAGAGCCTACATTGTACACGGCTATGCAAAGAGCCGTTGCGGCTTCAAGAGTAAGCTTGGCTTATTTGAAATGACACCGGACGGTCTGGAGATTATTTCAGAGGATAAGTTCATCTTTGACGGAACAATCTCACATCCGACAATTGAGGGACCGAAGTTCTATAAGAGAAACGGATATTACTACGTAATGTCACCGGCAGGCGGCGTTCCGACGGGCTGGGAAGTGGTTCTTCGTTCAAAGAACGTTGATGGCCCGTATGAGGACAGAATTGTATTACGTCAGGGTAATACCGATATAAACGGCCCGCATCAGGGCGGCTGGGTAGAGCTTGAAAACGGCGAAAACTACTTTATGCACTTCCAGGACTTAGAGGTTTACGGACGTATTATCCATATTCAGCCGGTTGAGTGGATTAACGACTGGCCGGTAATGGGACAGAATTCGGATTCAGGACTTTGCGGCGAGCCGGTTAAGGTAATGAAGAAGCCCGGCGTTGGCAAGGAATATCCGGTAAAGGCGATTGCACAGTCAGACGATTTCAAGAACGGTCTCGGCTTACAGTGGCAGTGGCAGGCTAACAACAGAGCAGAGTGGTATGAGTGCAAGGACGGCGTGTTAAAGCTTAACGGCTGTGACACTGCGGACACAATGTGGATGATGCCGAATGTCTTAACACAGCTCTGGCAGTCACCGTCAATGACAACTACCGTTAAGGTAAGTATGCCGAAGGGCTGCGGTAATGCAAAGGCGGCACTTGGCGTTGTGGGCTTGAAGTACGGATATATCGCATTGAGAAATGACGGCACAATTGAGTTCGTGAAGGGTGAGGTTACAAACTCAGCAGCAGACACTGCAAAGGAAGCTGTTATAACTGAAAAGATTATAACAGATACAGAGTGTTATTTAAGATGTGAGATTATCGGACGTGAAAACGCAATGGACTGCGTATGCCGTTGCTCATACAGCACAGACGGAAAGATTTTCACATATATGGGCGAGTTCTTACCGATGCAGGGCAAGTGGGTTGGTGCAAAGCACGCAATCTTCTGCATGGGTGAGGAAGGAACATATGCAGAGTTCGAGAATTTTATTGTTGATTAAATAGAGATAAATTAATGTTTAGCGGTGTTGCCTTCCCCTTGAGGGGAAGGTGGCACGAAGTGCCGGATGAGGTGGAAAATCCGACGGATGCTT
>JAZQHZ010000252.1:0-1592 GCA_045540855.1 Clostridia bacterium | reverse complement strand
CTATCAATATAACTCTGTTTAATGCCATAATTTTGTACCTCCGTTATTTATTTCCTTTACATAAATCTATTACTCTCTGACAGTCCTCAATCTCGAAATATCCTATATGCGTTGCCTTATACGGCAAGTCCATTTTCTTCGCCAGCCATTTATATGCCTGAGTTCTGGATATTCCCTTTTTCTTCCAAAAACTGTCAAACATCTCGTGAGCCTCTTTACGCTTTGCTCTTAAAATACTGTTAGCAAGCGTACCAAGCGGCTTTTTTGAATTTTTGTGTATGCCTGTAAATGCATTGCAGTTTGTGCACAGATATATCTTGCCATAGCTTTTGCCGAATATCTTGCTGCTGTCTGCTAATTTAACCTTACCGCCGCAGTAACGGCAAATTGTAGGTATCCTCAAATATCACACCTCCTATGCCGCTTTCTTTGTCTGCGTCGTCTTTTTCTTTTTTGCTTTGAACTTTTCAGCCTGCTTTTTAACCGATATTTCACGCAACGGTGTAATCATACACTTGCTGTACTTATCAAACACCAGCATATATCCCTTTTTATCAAGCTGAATGAGCAAAGTTCCTTCTACTGTTTTAAATATATCCTTAAGCATCGGTGCAGGATAATAAAAAGATTTATTTGCAGTGCCGTCTACCGTAACAGCACCTATTTCTGTTTTACCGCTTCCCACATCATTTGCTGTGGATATATCTATTCTGTCGTCAGAAAACTCAAGCTTTACATATGAAGTTTCACTGCCCATTGATGCGATGTCTGAAATGTACCCGACTGCATCCTTGAACTCGTCATACTCCACCTTTGCAAGATATTCTGAATTGATTGACTTGAACAGCGAATCAACGTCTATGTATTCACTTGCATACGGCTTTGTCGAGAACAGCATTCCCTCTTTCATAAACACTACATAATTCCCGCTCATACCGACTTCAAGATCATCATCGCCTACAGCACTTGCAAGATACGCAAATGCGGTTTTTGATAACGTAAACGACAGTTCACCACCACAGTCCAGATTCTTCACCGAAACCGATACACCTCTCGTATCACATCCGACTGCACGCATGGAATCCTTGTATATATCCACGTGAATTCCCGATAACACTCTTGTGTTCTCGTCCTTTGCAGCAGCCGCATTTGTTTTTGTATACAGGCGTTTCATTCCCGTAACCTTTACCGTAGTATCGGGAAACGGCATTTCAGGCTTCGGATAAACCTTTGCATCCATCACCTTTACTGTATAAATGCATTTTCCGGACGCCACCTTTAATGTCCCCGGCTTTTCCTGCTCAAAGTCTACCGTATCTCCGCCAAGCAATGACAGCATATTTAAAAGCAGCTTTGCATCTATCACAAATGTGCCGCCTTCTTCAATCCCCGTCTCAAATTTTCTCACAATAGCAGACTCAAGATTATTTGCTGTCATATACAGATATCCGTCCTCCTCATTTGCCTCTATCAGAAACCCTTTAAGTTCCTCAATCGGTCCGGATTTCGGTATTACCTTTGACATTGACTTCAAGTATTCAAGCATAATTTTTCTGTTTGCCCTGAATTTCATTCTTCCTCCTTTATGCAAC
>JAZQHZ010000251.1:0-11292 GCA_045540855.1 Clostridia bacterium | reverse complement strand
AGATGCAAAAATTTATTCAGACTTCTACCTTTCCCAACTAACACCTCATAAGTCTGCAAGAAATTTTCGCAGATTGCTGTTTTGAAGAACGACGGCGTATGTGTATACTCCGAGTTCTGAAAAATAGTGAGATGCAAAAATTTATTCAGACTTCTACCTTAAGGTTACGCTTCTCTTCTTCCCAATAGCACTCTGCACAGGCACGACAATTGTAGCACAATCTCGACTTTTTATCCGCATCATACAATACCTTACCAAACACATCGGTAGAATCATCTACCCTGTGCGAGCGTATCGCTGATACAACAGCATTCACTTCATCCTCTTCAAAGCCGCAATCCGGCATAATAAGCTCTGCATTTATTGCACTCGCCTCGGCGTGATCCTCAATCAGCGGATTATATCTGCCGCTGTCGTGCAGGAGTGCCGCCGCATAGAACAGCTCCTTACTTATATTTATTTTCTGCTCTAAAATCATTATATAGCCGATTCTTGCCGTATCCACAGAATGCTCGATTCCGTGAAGGCAAAATATACGTCCCACCTCTGCACGCTCTATGTTGTCCATACAGTGCTGATACAAAGGATGTTCATATATTCTCTGACATCTCTCCATATACCTTTTCCTTTTCATTCTTTATATGCTTTAAAAACGACAACGAGCCAAAAACCACTACATTGTCAAATTTCTCTTTAACGCAAAGTCTTACTGCGTTTTCAACCGTCACTGCATCAACCACATCATCGCAGTATTTTTTTGCAGCTTCCGCAAGAGCATCGCTCTTAAGTCCACGCTCACCCGGTGCGGTTACAGTATAAATCCTGTTTGCACCGAAGGCTGTAATTTCAAGTATTTTCTCATACTCCTTATCCGCAAACACTCCGATTATATATGCAGTCCTTCCCTTTAAAAGAGCCTTGACCGATTTTGCCATCTCATATGCGGCGTGAGGATTATGGGCTCCGTCAAATATCCAGCCGTCCGAATCACACTCAAAACGCAGTGCCCATTTCGTGTCCCTCAATCCCTTTATTATCGTGTCCCTATCAACACAGAGCCACTCGCACAAATCTACTGCCAAAGCGGCATTTGCCGGTTGATATGAGCCTGCAAGCGATATTTTAATATTGCTGAATTTGCGGTAATCAAATCGTGTCCCCTTTAAATCCTGTGCTATTATCTGAGGAGTATCGCACACGCTCAGCTCTGCATTCATTTCCTTACAGCGTTCATCAATTACCGCCATTGCCTCATCATACTGATGTGCGGAAAATACCCTGGTATTTTCCTTTATAATTCCCGCCTTGCTTCGTGCAACTTCTCCTATCGTTTCACCGAGGAATTTTGCGTGATCCTTGCCTATCGGTGTGATAATTGCCGCAACGGGTGATTTTATAACGTTAGTTGCATCAAGCTCGCCGCCCATACCGCATTCAATAAGTGCGTAATCACAGCTGCAATCCGAAAAATACAGGAATGCAAGTGCGGTTTCCGCCTCAAACGATGTCGGGTAAATTCCTCTTTTTTCAAGCTTTTCAATTGCATATCGCACACGTAAAACTCCGTTTGCGTATTCTTCTTCAGTGATATAATTTCCGTTTATTGAAATTATTTCACGATACTCCGAAACTGCCGGCGAAACGTATCTGCCCACGCTGTATTTTGCCGCTTGAAGAATTGCCGAAATAAACGCACCTGTCGAGCCCTTGCCGTTTGTGCCGGCGATATGAATTGTGCGGACTCTATCCTGAGGATTGCCGAGCTCTGCACATAGTGCACGTATAGTCTCAAGTCCCGGAATAATGCCTCTTGCAGTGAGCGAGGCTATGTATTCTCTTGCTTCAATATATGTCATCATTTTAATAAATCTTTGATTTCATCCATTCTTTCCACTGCCAGATTATATCCAAAGTGGTAAATACGCTTGATTTTTTCGATGTCCTTCTCGAAGGATTCAATCTGTATCTCTTCAGTAGGTCTTAAAAGCACCGCCTTGCCTTCCTTTTCAAGCTGTTCGCAGAATTTAACTGTTTCGTTATATTTATTATGTCTTGTAAGAAGCGGCTCTACAAGCTTTGGATATTTTCTTTTTAAAGACTTTGCCGCTATCTTGTTTGCCGTCGAAAGCTTTTTAACGTAGCCCTTCGGGCGGGTTAAAACAATTAAAAGCTTATCGTGGCCGTCTGCCATTGCTTCTTTTACCGGTATCGGATCACAGATTCCGCCGTCATAATAGCCCTTGCCGTTCAGATTGATAACAGGAAACACAAACGGAAGTGCACAGGTTGCACGAAGCATCATAAACCTTTCCTCAAGCTCCTTACCGTCAAGGTACTCGCTCTCACCCGTCTCAACATTAGTTACGCCGACTCTTACCTCGGTTCTGGAATTGCGGTAGGTTTCCCAGTCAAACGGGTATATATCTCTTGGCATATCCTCATACGCAAACTGCAATCCGAAAAGGCTTTTATCGCTAATAAAATTTCTCATTCCGATATATCTCTTATCGTGTCTTAAATTCACAAGTACATTATAGTTTCTTTTCTTTTGCTTTGACACGTATGAAATTCCGTCTGTAATACCTGCACTTACGCCTATTACATACGGAAAATGCACGTCATAATCCAGCAGTGCATCCATTACACCTGCCGAGAAAATCGGACGGAACGTTCCGCCTTCCAATACCAATGCCGACATTATCTTACCTCACAACTAAAAATATATCTATTTTATTCTACCATAGATTGCAAAATTATTCAAGAGATTAGCACTAAAAAAATTTCGCTATTTTTAGCACCAAAAAACGCAAATAATTTGGCAAAAAATTCATCCTTATTTTTTGCGTTATCTCTTTACTTTTTGCAGATTTTACTATATAATATAATCAGGAATAATTTGTTCTGTTTGAAAGGATTTAACCATGACTAAATTTGATAGATTTAAGCAAAATATAAAGGATACAAAGGTTGACGTTATAGGCATAGGAATTTCAAATATGCCTTTAATTAAGCTTTTGGTTGAGCTTGGTGCTGAAGTGACTGCATATGATGCACGTGATAAGGAATACATCGGTGCAAATTACACTGCTTGCGAAGAGCTTGGCGTTAAAATGGTGTTGGGTGCGGATTATCTTGACCATTTAAGCGGCGAAATAATCTTTAAAACACCCGGACTCCGTTATGACAAGCCGCAGATTCTTGAGGCTGTGAAAAACGGTGCCACTCTTACATCTGAAATGGAGACGTTTTTTGACGTATGCCCGGCTCATATTATAGCTGTTACGGGTTCTGACGGTAAGACTACTACCACATCGCTCATCCACCGTATGATGAGCGAGGCAGGCTATAATACGTGGCTTGGCGGAAATATCGGAAATCCTGTATTGGATATGACACCTAAAATGCGTGCAAAGGACTGGGTAATTCTTGAATTATCATCATTCCAGCTTCATACTATGAAGAAATCACCTGAGCGTGCGGTTATCACAAATCTCAGCCCGAACCATCTTGACTGGCACACAGATTATAACGAATACATCGAGGCAAAGACCAATATTTACAAGAATATGAGCGAGGATAATATTATCGTTTTAAATGCCGATAATGCGGATTCAACTGCTCTTATTCCGTCCATAACCTCACTTCCCCGTCTTTTTTCACGCACAAAAAAGGCAGACATCTGGCTTGACGGCGAGGTTATAAAGCGTGGCGAAACCGAGGTTTTGAATATCAATGATATTAAAATCCCGGGAATGCACAACGTAGAAAATTATATGGCGGCTATTGCCGCAGTTGACGGACTTGTCAGCGACGAAATTATCCGTTCTGTTGCAAAGGATTTCGGCGGCGTAGAGCACAGAATTGAGCTGGTACGCGAAAAGGACGGCGTGAAATATTACAACAGCTCGATAGATTCAAGCCCGAACCGTACAATAAATGCCTTGAAGGTATTCAAGCAGAAGATTATTATGCTTGCCGGCGGTAAGGACAAGGGGATTCCGTATGATGAAATCGGCAACCCGATTGCAGATGCAGTTAAAACTCTTATTTTAATAAGCAAGCTGCCTGTAACCGAGGAGGATAAGCTTATCCATCCGACAGCCGATGCTATCCGTCAGGCAGTTATAAACACAGGCAGAGACGACATTCCGGAAATGATTGAGGTGCATACCTACGAGGATGCCGTAAAAATTGCACACGAAAAGGCAGTTGAAGGTGATATTGTTCTTCTTTCACCTGCAAGCACAAGCTTTGATATGTTCCGCAATTTCGAGGAACGTGGTAATTTATTCAAGAAGTTAGTAAACGAATTAGGAGACTGAATTGAAAAAGCTGATTAAGGAATTAAGCGATATGCGTGGCATATCGGGATTTGAATACAAGGTGAACACTCAGATTGCAAAGCTTTTTACTCCCTATTGCGACGAGATTAAGATTGACCGTCTCGGAAGCGTGATTGCGGCTAAGCACAGCAATCTTCCGCTTGCACCGAAAATTATGATTGAAGCACACTGCGACGAAATCGGGCTTATTGTGACCTCGATAACCGATAAGGGATATCTTACCTTTGCTCCCGTAGGCGGAGTTGACCAGAGAATTCTTCCCTCGCTTGAGGTTGTGGTTCACGGTAAAGAGGACGTCAAGGCAGTAATAGGCATTATGCCGGATAAATATATTGAGCCGGGAAAGACGGTTAAAATGCGTGATATGGCGATTGATACCGCACTTCCCTGCGAGCGTGTAAAGGAGCTTATAAGTGTAGGTGACAGTGTTACCATTGCACAGTCCGTAGGTGAATTGGGCAAGGAGCAATGGAGCGGCAAATCGCTTGATGACAGAGCCAGTGTCTCCGCACTTATTGAAGTGATGAAAAATTTAAAGGGGCTTACTCTTGAGGCTGATATATATGCCGTTGCGGCAGTGCAGGAGGAGGTCGGATGCAGAGGCGGCAAAACAAGTGCCGGCGGAATCCGTCCGGATATTGCGATTGCAATTGACGTTACACACGGCATAACGCCGGATAACTCGGACAATGCATTCGAGGTCGGTACAGGCTGTGCGATTGCAGTTGGACCGAATATTCATCCGCTTTTATTTAAAAAGCTCACAGAAACAGCAAAAAAGCATAAAATCAACTTCACAACCGAAGCCTGCGGCGGCGAAACAGGCACAGATGCCTGGGAAATACAAGCGGCACGCGGCGGCGGAGTTGTTACGGGACTTTTATCAATCCCGTTAAAATATATGCACACCTCGGTTGAAACGCTTGCAGTCGCTGACGTTAAGGCAACGGCACAGCTTTTGACAGAGTTCATCAAAGATTTCACTACCCTTGATGAATTTTTATTTGAGAAGGAGGTGCGTTTATGAAGATACTTGAACAGCTAAGTATGACAAACGCAGTAAGCGGAAACGAGATGTATCTTGTTCCCACTCTTTTTGGTGACCTCTGCAAAAAATACCGTTCCACGCCGTTTATTGACGCACTTGGAAACGTTATTCTGTTTAAAAAGGGCGAAAGCAGTGAAAAAACTGTTGCTGTCATCACTCATACAGACGAAGCCGGATTTATAATCAAGGATATTACCGACAAGGGCTTTTTGAAATTTGAGTCAGTCGGCGAAATTGACCCGAGAGTTATCATTTCAAAAAAAGTAGAGATCGGCGAAAAAAAGGTTAAGGGAATAATCGGAATGAAGGCAATCCACCTCCAGAAAAAGGAGGAGCGTGAAGAGGTTGTCGCAATGAAAAATCTTTATATTGACATAGGTGCAAAGGATAAAAAGACGGCTTCAAAGCTCGTTTCTATCGGCGACTATGTCAGCTTTGCAACCGATTTTGAAGCTCTTAACGACACAGTAATAAAGGGCAAGGCACTCGACAGAGCAGGAATTGCCTGCGTTACTAAGGCAATTGATAAGAAAATGAAATATGACACTTATTTCATTTTCTCGTCACAGAAGCACATCGGTGCAAGAGGTGCCCTGGTGGCACTCGAGAGAATCCGTCCCGACTATACCTTTGTAATTGATGCAGTTGAGACTGCAGATCTTTACAAGGCAAAGCCGCACGAAACCACTGCCACATTGCATGGCGGTGCAATTATCAGTGCAATGGACGCTAAAACAATAGCTGACAGCGAGCTTTTAAATATTGCAGCGAACACTGCAAAGGCAAACAAAATCCCGTATCAGTACTCAAATACCGTTCACGCAGAAAGTGAGACGGGATATGTAAGAAGTGCATACTGCGGCACGAAGGCAGTGCTGATAGGTATTCCCTGCCGATATATGAATACTCCGGTATCTTTAATGTCAGTATCGGATATTGATTGCGTAACCAACTTAATCGCAGAACTTATAGAGGAGAAATGAAATTGGAATTATTACAGAAACTGTTAAATATAAATTCACCCTCGGGCAGTGAAGAGGATATCCGCAATGCAATCATTGAAGAAATTGCACCGTATTGCGACGAATATTCCACTGACCCTATGGGTAATCTTATCGCCCACAAAAAGGGCGACGGTGCACGCATAATGCTTGCGGCACATATGGACGAAATCGGCGTTATTGTAACTCATATCGACGATAACGGCTTTGTCCGCTTTTCTTCCGTAGGCGGACTTTATATCCGCGAGCTTGTTCACAGACGTGTACGCTTTGCAAACGGCACTGTTGGTGTTATCGGCTCGGAGGAAGAGGAGTTCAATAAGAAGGCTGATATAAGAAAGCTTTATATTGATTTAGGCGTTGATACTCACGATGAAGCATCAAGGCTTGTTTCAATCGGCGATATGGCAGTATTCACAGGCGAAGCTATTATTCAGGGTGACCGTATCATTTCAAAGGCACTCGATAACCGTGCCGGATGCTATATGCTTATTGAGGCAATGAAGCAGATTAAGGATAATAAAAACGATTTATATTTTGTGTTCACAACTCAGGAGGAGGTAGGCTTAAGAGGTGCTAAGACCGCTGCTTACAGCGTTGACCCCGAATATGCAATCGCACTTGATGTAACTGATACCGGCGATACGCCTGAATGCCCTGTTATGGACGTTAAAATGGGACGAGGTGCGGCAATCAAGGTGATGGACCGCTCAATTATGTGTGATCCTGATATAAGATGTGCAATGATTGAGGCTGCAAAGCGAAATAACATCAGCTATCAGCTCGAAATAATGACAGACGGCGGCACAGATGCAGGTGCAATGCATCTTTCACGTGCCGGAGTAAAGACAGGCGGAATTTCTCTGCCGACAAGATATATTCACTCACCGTCAGAAATGGCGGATTTATGCGATTTGAAAGCGTGTATTGACCTTTTAGTAAAAACCATAGAAATACTTTAACCGGAGCAAATAATGAACACAAAATTAACAGCACTTTTAACTGCGGCAACTCTTGCTTTCACACCGCTGTCTGCTTTTGGTGCGGATTATTATCCCGATGTGAAATTCCCGGTGGTGAATTCGCAGGACTTTGTCGCTTATAATATTGATATAAATGATTACAACAGTGCCGAGGATGAGGTAAGAAAAAGTGCAAGGCTCGGAGCAGATGAGCTTGATGAAGCACTTTCTATCCTTGATGCAATTGCCGCTGAGGCACAGTCAGCATATGCACTTGCATATATAAAAGCCTCACAGCACAATACCGAAGAAAATAATGCAGCCGTTACGCAGATTTATACTACCGTTTCGCAAATTTCGGAGAAGATGTCCTCTCTGATTATGGATTTGTATAACGATGCTTCAACCCGCTCTGCCGTCACTGAATGGATTGGCGGCGAGGATATGATGCAGGAATTTATCGACACTTATCCCACGGAGCGTTTTTATGAGCTCAACGAGCAGGAAAATCAGCTGCTCAACAAATACCGCAACCATACCTTCGGCACGTATGTATACGAAACCGAGGACGGAAGCTTTACCTATTCGGACCTTGAAAAGAGAATGAGCGAAATAGTCAACGAAATGAATGCAAACATTGAGAACGACAGCTATGACTACGCAAAGGCATACAGTGAATACGAAAAGCTGTCGGGATATGCACTTGATTATTTCGATAAAAGCTCTTATCAGCTTGGTGAAATCTTTTGCGAGCTTATCAGGGTACGCGGTGAAATAGCAAAGGAAGCAGGCTTTGACAGCTACGCCGACTATATGCACTCCGTAATTTATGGCAGAGACTACACAACCGAAGATATAGCTATTCTACGTGAAAGCACAAAAAAGCATATCGTTCCGTTGCTTGATAAATTGAGTAGTCTTGGTGAAAATATGGAAACTCACCTGATTACAGAGGACGAAATTTCGGGAGTAGTAAAGGAGCATATCGGCAAAATCAGCCCTGAATTGCAGAAAAGCTATGATTATATGCTTGAAAGCAATCTTGTGGATTTTGAGCCGTCGCTTGATAAGGTAACACCGGGAATTGCCTATACCATAGACGTTCCGGCGTATTCTGTTCCGTTCATATTTATCAGCCCTGTTGAGGGCAACACCTCGTGGACATTCGAAACACTCGTACACGAGTTCGGACATTTTAATGCAAATCTGTATAACACTCTTACAGTAAGCGATGAGGCAGTTATTGCCTATACGCCCGATATTGATCTGAGCGAGGTACATTCTCAGGGACTTGAGGTGTTGTTTGCGGATTATTACGATGAGATATATCCGAGAAATTCGCTTATTATGTATTACAACAAGCTCTATTCCCTGCTCTCCTCAATTGCCGAGGGCTGTGCACTTGACGAATGGCAGCAGTATGTTTACACCAATCCGGGGCTTGGCGTTGATGAAATGAGCGAGGCTTATACCGATATTTGCATAAGCTACGGAATTGAGCCGACTTATACCTACGAATGGACACAGATTCCGCATAATTTCGAGGAGCCGATGTATTATATCAGCTATGCAGTGAGTGCGGTTGCCGCACTTGACTTGTGGGCTGAAAGCTTAAACGACCGCAGCAGCGCCGTTGACAGGTATATGAAAACAACAATAAATACCGGGCTTGGATTTGCACAGACACTTGATATACTTGGCTATAATGATATTTTCGCAGAGGAAACCGTAAAGAGCATAGCTGACACCATTTATACTCACGCAACTCTTGGCTACGGAGATATTTCTGTCAATGACTGGTACTGGCAGGCAATGCTTGAAACAAGCACATATATGGACGATGCTATAAATTCAGGCAATTTCCGTCCGCAGGATGGAATTTTAAGAAGCGAAATGGCAAACACAATCGGAAAAATGTATGAGCAGTTCGGCTATATAATTCCCGATGCCACTTCACCCTTTACGGATGCACAGGGCAAATATATCGCCTGGGCAGGCAACGAGGGGATTATCAAGGGCTATGATGCACTCACCTTCGGCTCAGCAGACACGCTCACACGTGAGCAGGCAGTGACGATTTTATACCGTTATGCCAAGGGCAGGACAACCTCGGACGTTTCCTCGCTTGCAAACTTCAGAGACTACAGCGACATTTCGCACTGGGCACAGGAGGCCTTTGTGTGGGCTGTGAATGAAGGAATAATAAGAGGTATAAATATAGACGAAAACACAAGTCTTTTAAATCCGCAGGGCACTGTAACCAGAGCCGAGGCGGCACAGATGATTGCTCGCCTTAATGATTATCATATAACACCATAAGATAAACGGAGACAGATATGAACATAACAATTATATGTGCAGGAAAAATAAAAGAAAAGTATTTCACTGCGGCAATAGACGAATATTCAAAGCGTATGAGCCGCTTTGCCAAGTTTTCTATAATCGAACTACCTGACGAGAAAATCCCGGACAATGTCTCAGAGCGTGAGGAGGAAAGCATCAAAAGCAAGGAAGGCAAGGCGATGCTTTCTAAAATGCGTGACAGTGATTATGTGGTTGCTATGTGTATTGAGGGCACCCAGCTCGACAGTGTGGAGCTTGCACAAAGAATAGAAAAGATTTCAATGAATTCAAGCTCAATCGTCTTTGTAATAGGCGGCTCGTTAGGACTTAGTGACGAAGTCAAAAAACGGGCAAATCTGCGGCTCAGCTTCGGTAAAATCACCTTGCCGCATCAGCTTATGAGGGTGGTAATGTGCGAACAGATTTACCGTGCATTTAAAATCAACAATAACGAGCAATATCATAAATAAATTATCGACGGCAAATGCCGTCGATAATTTATTTTGAATATTTTTCAAAAAAGGCTTGATTTTTCTTTAAATATCTGTTATAATATCTTAGTATTAAAAATCTGCGGATATGGCGGAATAGGCAGACGCGCCAGATTCAGGTTCTGGTGGGGCGACCCGTGCAGGTTCAAGTCCTGTTATCCGCATAGTTTCGGAAATGGCTTAAAACCTATGGTTTTAGGTCATTTTCTTTTTCTGAACCTTATCTTGTTAATCTAATATTTCCATATTTTAGTAGATTTCCACTAAATTTCTACTAAACGATTTTTGACAATACCTCTGCGGCTTGCTGTCTAGCCTTCATATTAGTATGCAAATAAATCTGAGTAGTAGCTATATCACTGTGTTCGAGGAATGTCTGTACCGTTTTGATTGATACATTTCCACTGTTGCTTATATACGAACCGCAGGTATGTCTTAAACTATGAAAAGTCAAAGCTTTGTCTATACCCAATTTATCAAGAATCAATTTAAAAAGTCGTGACACATAATCCTAGAAAAATTGCTTACCGTTCTCCCATTTACAAACAAAATCGTTATCTAGATATGTATTCCCGAAAAAAAGCCTTGTTTTGTTCTTACCTTTCCCTCTCTTGCATCAACACCTGTAAGACAACCTCGTTCATTGGTAACACTCTATTGCTTGACTTTGATTTTGTCTTTTCTTCAAAAATCAAAGTTGTGGTTTTAGTAACAGTCTGACGTATATGAATCAGCTTATACTCGAAATCCACACAATCCCACGCCAATCCCAATATTTCCGAACGTCTTAAACCGCAGTAAACACCAGATATACCGATATTTCAAGAGGATCATTATGTACCATACGCAGAACATCAGCAAGCTGTACCTCCGTAAATGCCTTCTTTTCTTTCTTTTCTACCTTCGGTAATTCAACTCTGTTAAGCGGATTACTATTTATCAATCCCTGCTTTATTGCAAGTTTCAATGCACCATTCACATAGCTGTGATAAGGGGGTTACTATAAAAAATATAATAATTGTATTGCAAATTTTTATATTTTATGATACAATATAAATACTCATAGCAATATTATTCTAATGAGATGACTACTAATTTTAGGAC
>JAZQHZ010000250.1:0-2359 GCA_045540855.1 Clostridia bacterium | reverse complement strand
GGTGTAGGATGCGAAGCATCCGTCGGATTTTCCACCTCATCCGGCACTTCGTGCCACCTTCCCCTCAAGGGGAAGGCAACACCGTTAAACAATAATTTAAAATATTTTTCATCCGAAGGATGAAAAATCACATTCAATTGTGAATTATGAATTGTGAATTGTGAATTTTAATTAATAATCATTTCTTACCAAGAAATCTTTCCATCAACGTATATCCCGGCTCAATATAAATTCCTGTGCTTTCGCCGTTCTTCTCGGTATATACCTTGCCGCTTCCGTTATCTGTCTTTGTGCTGTCAAAAATCACATACGGTACCGGGTCTGATGCGTGAGTCTTGGTTGAAATCGGTGTCGGATGATCCGGAAGAATAAGCATCTTGTAATCCATATCTCTCTTTTCAAGCTCATCCTTCAAGAACTTTACAACCTTTTCGTCAATAATCTCAACGGCAAGCTTTTTCTTGTCCGGCTTGCCCTGATGTCCCATTTCGTCCGGTGCTTCCATATGTACATACACGAAATCCGCACCGTCAAGAAGTGTATCAAGTGCCGCCTTAGCCTTGCCGTCCCAGTTGGTCTCACAGTTACCCGTTGCACCCTCAACGTCAATTGAGTTCATACCTGCACACTTTGCAATGCCCTTTATAAGGTCAACCGCACTGATTACCGATGCCTTTATTCCATATTTTTCCTCGAAATTCTCAAGCTGCGGCTTTGTGCCCTCGCCCCACGGCCATATTGACGTGGCAGGGTTCTTGCCTGCCGCCACTCTTGCCTTGTTTACCGGATGATTTCTTAAAATCTCCTCCGACTTCTTCATCATCTCAATGAACTTTTCAGCACCGTCACCCTTCGGAAGATAGTCAGCAATCTTTCTGTCTGAAATATCGTGCGGAGGTGTCAGCTCAACGTTCATTGAGCCGCCGTTCCATACACAGATATGGCGATAGCTGATACCCGGATAGAACTTTATTAAATCAGTGTCAAGCTCCTTTGCAAGTGCTTCCATAAGCTGTGTGCTTTCCTCGGTTGTAATCTCGCCCGAGCTGTAATCAAGCATAGTCTTATCCTCGTAATTCGCCTCATCCGAGAGCATTACAAGATTTGTTCTGAAAATCACGTCATCATCACGCATATCAATGCCGATTGATGCCGCCTCAAGCGGTGAGCGTCCGCTGTAACACTTCTTTGTGTCAAAGCCCATAACCGATAAATTTGCCACGTCCGAGCCCGGCTTCATACCCGGCTGAACTGTCTTTACCATACCTAATTCGCCGTTGCGTGACATATAGTCAATCGTCGGCTTATTTGCGACCTCTAATATTGTTTTTCCGTCAAAATAGTCAACGCCATAATCAGCCATACCGTCGCCTAAAATTACGATGTATTTCATAAGAAAATCATCCCTTTCAATTGTAGTTATTTCTTTATACGGAAGAATACTGCCGATGTACCCGGTCCTACGTGTGTTGAGATGAGCGGGCCCAATGTAGAACGCATAATGATACAGCCATCACCGTAACGTTCAATGAGCTTTTCCTCAATTTCATCACCCTTGCCGCCCTTTGATTCAACTATACCGAATTCCTTGATGTCGCAGTTTATGAAATCCTCGTCCTCTTCCATTATATCTAAAAGCTTATCAATAAGCTTTTTCTTACCTCTTAATTTCTCAGCAGTTGTAACAAGTCCGTCCTCGATTGTCAGTACCGGCTTAATATCAAGCAGGCTGCCCACGATTGCGGCACCCTTTGAAAGTCTGCCGCCCTTCTGGAGATATTCAAGCGTTTCAACAAGGAAATACGCTCTCCACGACTGCATATATTCCACTGTCTCGCTCACAACCTCATCCGCACTCTTGCCTGCCTTAACAAGCTCTGCTGCAAATACTGCCGCCGCTGAAATATAGATTGAGAAAAGGCGTGTGTCAACAATTCTTATATCAAAATCCGGATTCTCGTCCATAAGCTCGTTTGCAACGAGAGTTGCCGACTGATACTGTCCGCTTGCCGCACCCGAAAGACAGAAATAAATTACTGTATCGTGCTTTGAAGCAAGGTCGCGGAAAAAGTCAAAGGTTTCGCCGACCGGAGTCTGTGAAGTAGTCGGAATCACACCCTCATTTTCAAGCTTGTCAAAAAATTCTTCAGTTGTGATGTCCACGCCCTGAACATAGCTTGTCTCGCCGAAAATCGACAGGAAGCGGATTACCGAAAAATCATATTTTTCAATCAGTTCCGCAGGCATATCTGCACCTGTGTCAATTACAATTTTAATATCTGCCATTTTTGTTCTCTCCTTTTATATTTGTATGTGTTACTCTCGGCTGCAAGAAATTTTCGCAGATTGCCGTTTTGAA
>JAZQHZ010000249.1:0-15250 GCA_045540855.1 Clostridia bacterium | reverse complement strand
AGTTTGACTGCTCTATTAAATTACACTACTCTCAAACCCAGCGTTTCAGCGTTCTTTGTTTTGTCGGTTTGACTGCTCTATTAAATTACACTACTCTCAAACTCAAACCTCAACTTTTGAATCAACATTCAAAATACAGTTACTACACACTGCGGGGACGAGGTTTTCAGTAGCCAACAATCAAACGTCTGTCTTATTTATAATTATATCACACCATTATAGATTTTTCAAGCACCAAAATCAAAATACACACATATCTGCATCAATTGTAAGTCTTTTTTCACCATTAAGCCTCTTATATTGCATATTATCTATCATCAGAAGCCTGAATCCATGCGATACAGCAGTGTCGCAAAACAGCTGCATTGTGTCATCCGTAAAATAGCTACGCATATTTACCGTAATAAAGAGCTTGTCTCTGTCAAATTCACGCACCAGCTCCATATAATCTATTATTCTTTCAGCATCGTTATCATAATCGTCACATATTGTTATCCCCATTGCTTTAATAAGCGACTGTATTGTCAGCTTATTACATTCAACATTGCAAGGAAGATCGAAAGATATATCATTTATATATCTTTCAATCTCCGCCGTCAATTCATTTGTCCGCATATAATACGACTCGTTCACTGCTGTGCTGCCTAATGCAGCTATCTCACGATTAAATGCCCCAAGCAGAATTGCATAGCCGTAATTAAGAGCAGCATTTGTGCTGAAATCTCCGCCTCTTGAAAAGCCACCGCCAAAAAGTGCGTTAAAATACACCTTTGCCGCATGTCCCTCTCTGTTAGAAGCATCCCGATATTCAAGCTGCGAAATGTATTGCTTGAGCAATTTACTTGCTTCCTCCTCACCCGCTTCATCAAGTAACAGTGATTGGTTTTTTATTTTTTCTGTTACAATTGCGGTCCATACACTTCCCTTTGTACTTTCCTTCCACTTGATTTGCTCCCTGACCTTACGTGAGCTGTCGTGACTGCCGTAAATCGGAACAAGCTCAGACATCGGATTTCTTTTGCTGTCGCAAAATATCACCTTCTCTTTTTTCTCACATAGTGCTTCAAGCAGGCATCCTGTCATAGACACAGCATTATTTTCAATTATCAGCACCGATATTTCATCAAGAAATACCCGTTTTGTATCCTCGGCACGTATCACCATATAGCCCATTTTCAAATCCAGCTTGCACCGATTTGAAATTACAACTGTCCGCCAGCTCATAACAGCTCAAGCAGATTCTTACTCTGCTTTTTAAATATTCCGGACGGCGAGTAATCTATAATTCTGACATCGGAATATGCCTTTGTCCAGTTTGATAATTTTGAACTCATAGCGGTAACTCCTGCCATTTTCACTCCGCCTACGCTTGATAAATCAACTCCTGAAGTTCGTCCCGTCTTGAAAAGTAATAGTACATTTAATAATGCATATACCTGTTCCTCAACAGAAAGTTTTCCGAACTTTTCTCTTCCCTTCACTAAAGTTTCATACTGACAATTAGGTATCAGAGAAAACGGTTTCTTTGAAAGCTTTTCGCTAAGCATATCATAAAGCTCTGAATTTCTTTCCTTGCTTATTCCATCGTGTTCAGTGTTTATACATATGTTGGAATTTATTTTTCTCTTTTCCGTAAACTTAACTAATTTTTCGAAATACTTTTCATCCGATGATGAAATAACCAACGGAACTAACGGTATCAGTCCCAATTGTCTTCCTCCACCCGACTTACTGCCCAGTGCCATATTGAAGCCATCAAGTGAAAATACAGTATTTACCTTCAGCATTCTGTTACCAAGCGGGAATTCAACTTTCGCCACTGTTTTGTTTTCAAGCTTTTCTATTGTATTTTTTGCATATTCAACTCTGAACGTCTCATCCGCTTCGAATTTAGTTTTATGCATAAGATCAACTGCCATAATAATCACGTCACTCTTCTTATCCGTTGCATATTTTACAAGGGCAAAGAATGTTGCCGTAGGCTTATTGTAGCCTCCGTATTTTCCCGGATCCATCCCCTTTTTCCTCGGGATAAGTCCTTCGCCGGCTTTTAACGGATTCTGGTCAAACAATCCGCCTTTTCTGCAGAATGCAAATCTGGTATAATGGATATTATTGCGTTCAAGTGTCTTTTTCACCTGTGCAATCGAAGCTTCACCATCCCATATCAGCTTATCTCCCCGAACGAGCTTTCTTCCGAATACTGCCTTGAAATTGATACTGTATTCATCTGAAACATTAAATCTTTTTGTAAATCTTTCATTATATACATTTCCTACTACTGCATTCAGGAATGCATCCTTGGCGTGGTGCAGGTCATTTACCGCCCTGCATTTTATGCTGTCGCACTTTCTTCTGAACTCTGAAACCAAGCCCGCCTTTACATACACAACCTCCGTATTTTCAAACCTTCGGTTAATAATTTCAGCAAGCGCCTTGCTTGACTGACGTGTTTCCACAAGCTGACGGTTTATGAAGCCAAGCTTCTCATGGTTGCTAAACGGAGTAGCTCGGGTAAGCCTTTTATATTTCTCCTCGGTTATGAGTCCATTCTTCTTCAGCATACTCCAATATCCCGACATCTCCGAACGCCACTGAGCCGGCACAGGATATATATCACTCTTCTTACCGTTCGCAGACGATAATACAAGTACCTTATTATTTAAAATGCTGTCATCTTTTACAAAGCATTGCGGATATATATGGTCTATGTTATACATTGATGTTTTTAACTGATTTATCTCAATTCTTTCACCTGTATACATACACTTACCCAGCTGCATAAAATAGAGGAACAGTGCTTCACTCTGAAGCTCATTATCGGTTTTTCCTTCAAGCTCATTTGACAACAAGGCTGTATCTTCCGTCTTCAGCTGCTTATACCATTCAATAATCTGATTACGTCTGCTTTTTCTTCTATTGTTTTTTTGTTCTTCATTTGCACCGCGTGCCATTTCAACAAATACCTTTTGCGGTTCATATCCCATCACACGCTTTATTTCCTTAAGCACTGCATACGCACGTAAAATCGGACGTTTTACGGCATTTGAAATATACATTTCGTCCAGTTCCTGCTCAATCGAGCATTTGTGTTCTGAATAATACTCCGACTTGATTTTATCAATTTCTTCCTTAAAGGTATATCTGTCCGAAAGCAGCTGCATAAGATTTTCGTTTGTACTCCACAGAAAATCTATTACAGTTGCCATTTCTCCTGTTTCCTTACACGTTCCTTCTATGCCGCATAAAAGCTTTTCGGAGAGCCTGCCGAAATCTTTATAATTAAGCGTTGTTATATATCTTCTGTCTTTCTCACTTAAATCAGCATATTCAGAATCTACCCATTTTCTTAATCTGAATTTATCCTCTGAATAAGTGCAACGAATAATGTAGTTCTCAACTTGCTCCATATTAAGCTTATGCTGTGACAAAAGATTTTTGAAATCAATATGTGCTTTAAGCGATGAATTGATACTTCCTTCCATATCCACTCCGCTTATAACATCGCTCTTTTCACAGATTCCATTTGACAGCATAAAGTCTCTGAGCCGCTTCGGAGTCACCTTTTTAAACTGTCCGAACAGCTCGATATATATTTTTTGCTTTTGTGCCACCGTTATTTGAGCACCATTAATTTTTATATTATTAATTTCGTTTAAAACTTCAAATTTCGTATATAACAGTGAATTTTTAGGCAGCACATTTTCACCGGGCACATATGTACAGGTGTTTGTCATCCTATCTATAAATTCCTGCTCACTCTTATCTAAATCAACTATTTTCTCAAAGTTCCACGGATATATTCTGCCTTTTTCCTCTGATCTGCGCTTCATCCACGCAAATTCAGATTTATCTGTCAGAGGACCTACAAAATAAGGAATACGGAATTCAAATACCGATAAAATCTTCTGCTTAACGGTTATTCCGTCTGAATCCTTATCATTTAAAAACTCAAGATACTTGCTTGCCTTTTTTAATATTTCATTAAGCTCATGCCAATACAGCTGATATGGAATAACACGATTATTTGTATCAACCTGCTTTGGTGCAAAGCTGTTTAATGAAAGCCTTTCCATCATATCCGCATAAAATGCTTCGTCCTCGCTCTCGCAATGAACATCTTTAAGCAGTTTTCTAAGATATTCGCAAAATTCCTCTTTATTTGCGCTCTTGAGTTGAGCAGTGTTCTTTGTATGCTTTGAATATGCTGTATAATTCTTACGTGATGATGATGTTTCTCTGAATACCTCGTCATATTTTGCAGGCAAATATTTTTTTATAAATACCTTGAGTTGCTTAAGGTCTTGCTTGTGCTGTTCATAAACTGCAATCTTAGCTTCTGAAATACAGCTTTTGTCATTAAGGACATCAGTTAGCACTGCCCAGTCATACAATGCTTTCAGTTTAAGAATGATTTCCGAATCATCTTCAAGCTCTGCAAGCACTGCATAAAAATCTTCATCTGCCATTCCCAGCGAAATACCCGGAATTTCTGAATATTCACTTTTTCCGAATAAATCTGCAGCTTTAGCTTTTCCTCCACACAACAGCTTAATCATTAATTCTTTATCATAAGGAGTTACATCATTAAGCTCTGTTTTGGGTTTCTTACCGTTCCATAACAGTGAAAAAAACTTCTTTTCTTTCGTTGTAATATTACACTTCTGTCTGAGTAAATCTTCAAAGTCTCCGGCTTGCGTTATCCACGGTAAATCATATCCGTTGTCTGTAAAATGGTTTTTAAAATCAGTATAAATCGGCTCAAAATCAAGAATATTCTCTATGTTCTCTTTACTTACCTCACTAAGAAAATGTCCTCTATGTGCTGCAAGCCATGCACACGCAGTATAAACAAGCCTCACATCGTGCTCTTCTTCACTTGTCATAAGCTCATATATGAGGTGATGTATTGTCGGATACTTTTTAAAATACTTTGCTCCGTCTACTATGCCGTCATTGAAAAAATCATAATCAATATCTGTTGATTTATCCTCTTTAAATAAGCCGCTTTCTTTAATTCTTATGAAAAATTGCGGATCCACCTTTCCTATTTCACGGGCAAATAATTCACGTAATAATTCTATTCTGTGCTGACGTCTGTTAAGTCTGCGCCTTGCAGTTCTGAATGTGCGTCTCTCGGCAGATTGCTGTGCCGCCTCGAATATAATCGAGCCCCACATAGGTTCTCCGCCGCATTTGATCAATTTATAATCGTCATACATTGCGCAATATCCTACCGAATCCGTTCCTATATCCAATCCAACAAAATATTTTTTTAATTTTTTTTCACCTGACATCTTGACATCTCCTTTATTTTATGGTATATTATATATAAGTTTAACTGCTCTGTTAAACTACACTACGAGTTCAAATAACGAATTTTCGAAATCGTCAGCTTGACTGACCGCACAGTGAGTGCAAAGAGACGTAAAGTCTCTTTTTTTTGCAATTTTATTAGGTGTTTTTAGACTCTTTTTTACATTTTATCACATTTATAGAGAAATTGCAATACATAAATGCAAAAAACCGTACATTTTGTACGGTTTTTGTATCTGTTTGCATTATTCCAAGTGTTTTTACAATTTCCTGAACACTCCGACAACCTTTCCTAAAATTGACACCTGATCTACTATTATCGGCTCCATTGTGTCATTTTCGGGCTGTAAACGGAAGTGTCCCTTTTCCTTATAGAACGTTTTTACTGTTGCTTCGTCGTCATTGACCATCGCAACAACAATGTCTCCGTTATTTGCATTTGGCTGCTGCTGTACTATGATTAAATCACCGTCAAGAATTGCAGCATTTATCATCGACTCACCTGAAACTCTGAGCATAAATAAATCCTTGTTTTTTGCAAATTCCATAGGTAACGGGAACGTTTCACAGTCTGTTTGCTGTACTGCTGTAATCGGAATACCTGCCGTTACCTTACCCAAAACCGGAACATCAAGATACTTTTCATTATAATCCGAAGCCGCACTCGTTTTCTTCTTTCCGTCCTTGGGATAATTCTTCAACTGAATCGAACGGTTTTTCGAGCTTTCCTTTACTATATATCCCATGCTCTCAAGCTTCTTTAATCTTGCATGCACAGTCGCAGTCGAGGTCAGTCCCACTGCATCACAAATTTCACGCACAGTCGGCGGAAATCCCTTCAAATTTATCTGCTCATACATGAAGTCCATAATCTGATAATCCTTCTCGTTAAGCTTTGCCATAATCAGCCATCCTTTCAAAATTTACTTTTGTATCCTTTTATTACTTTCAGTATAACACAAAAATATATATTTGTCAAACAAATTTTCGTATTTTTTTATATTTTTTTCTGTTTTTGTATTGATTTTTTTGCAAAAACAGTATATACTATAATTATATTTAAGAAATCGAAGGAGATTTTTATGAACAGTACTCTTCGTATATTAAGAAATGCCGCACTTATCGGCGGCGTTGCCTGTATTATAAAAGGACTCGACACCCGTCTTGAAGTAACTCATTTAAACGTCACCTCATCACGTATCCCCGATGAATTTGACGGTTTTGTGATTGTTCATATTTCGGACTATCATTGCGATACCGTACCCGGGCTTCTTGAAGCAATCCGCTGCGAATCGCCGGACGTAATTTTAACTACGGGCGATATGGCAGATGACGAAGGCAGCTACACTCCGTCGGTGCGTCTTTTCAAGCACCTTCTCCAGATTGCACCCACCTTTGCCGTTACGGGCAATCACGATTTGTGGCGGAGCGATTATGACAAATATGAGCGTGAGCTGGATTCACTCGGCGTACTGACATTGCGTAACAAAACTACCTATATAGAAAAAAACGGTGCTTTGATTGCACTTTCAGGAATTGATGACCCGTTCACACGCAACGGGCAGACTATGACTGAACGTGTTGAAAATTCACTTTCTGAATTGAACATCGACACAAATATGTATAACATTTTACTCTTCCACCGTGCCAATATGCTTGACTTATTGAAGGACAGAGGCTTTGACCTGATTTTATCGGGACATATGCACGGAGGTCAGTTCAGACTACCGGTAAGCGGACAGGGAATGCTTGCACCGAAATCCGGCTGGGGCTCAAACTCACCGATGCTTTTCCCGAAGTATTTCGGCGGAAGATATGAACACAAGGACACAACGATGATTGTAAACAGAGGGTTAGGTAATCCTATGATTATTCCCCGTCTTTTCAACCGTCCTGAAGTAACAGTAATTAAATTAACAAAGGAGCGATAAAAAATGAAACTCAAACACATCTACACTTGCTTTCCCGGTGGAAAGCACAAAGTACTTACATTAAGCTATGACGACGGAAAAGGTGCTGACCGCCCGCTTATTGCAATGTTTAACAAGTACGGCTTAAAAGGCACCTTCCACATCAATGGTGGAACCGCCGGCTGGGATCAGGACAGAATCCCGTTAAGCGAGGTGAAGGAGCTTTATAAGGGACACGAGGTAAGCTGCCACACCTTCTCACACCCAACAATTGAGCGTTGTCCGTTAAGTGAGGTTGTTAAGCAGGTTATGCTTGACCGCGTGATTTTAGAGGAAGCCTGCGGATACCCGGTAAGAGGTATGAGCTATCCTAACGGCTCATATTCAGAGGATATTAAAAAGCTGCTTCCTGCCTGCGGCATCGAATACAGCCGAATTGTTGGTAACAGCGACAATTTCGCAATGCCGACAGATTACCTTGAATGGAAGTCAACGTGCCACCACAACCACAATCTTATGGAAAATGCACGTCGCTTTGCTGACCTTCACAAAAAGCAGTATCTTTATATGATGTACGTGTGGGGACACAGCTATGAGTTTGACCTTGCTGACAACTGGGATCATATGGAGGAATTCTGCTCATTCATCGGCGGCAGGGACGATATCTGGTATGCTACAAACATTGAGATTGTTGATTATATGAATGCGGCAAAAAATCTCAAATTTACTGCTAACGGTAACAGCGTTTACAATCCGTCGGCAATGAGCATATGGTTAAGCGTTGATAATGAAATTGTAGAAGTTCTTCCGGGTGAAACACGTGAAATCTGAGAGTGAATTATTTTTACCTGTAAAGCAATTATTTGAAAATCAGGGATACATAGTAAATGCTGAGGTGAAGGACTGCGATGTTACGGCGATAAAGGACGATGAGCTTATAATAATTGAGCTGAAGAAGAATTTATCCGTTGCATTACTTGCCCAGGGATTAGTGCGGCAAAAGACAGGTGCAATAGTGTATGTTGCTGTGCCAAAGCCGAAAAATTACAGCCCGAAAACGTATCGTGATACGCTTTATGTTTTGAAAAAGCTTGAATTGGGATTGATTTTTGTGAGCTTACGCGGCGAGTTTTCTTATGCTGAAATCATACTTGAGCCAAAGCCTTTTAAGGCAGTCAGAATCAATACCCGCAAACGCAGTGCAATTATAAAGGAAATTGACGGGCGTACATTTGAAACAAATGTAGGCGGTGTGAACTGCACCAAAATCGCAACGGCGTATACCGAAAAGTGTATTAAGATTGCGTGCATTCTCGATATGTACGGCACATTGTCCACTAAGGAAATCCGCAATTACGGCGGTGACAAGAACTGCGCAAACCTTATGCGATATAACGTATACGGATGGTTTCGTCGTGTGGAAAAGGGTGTTTATGAAATCACCGACGCCGGACGTGCCGGCATACTGGAATATCCTGAGCTTGAAAAGTATTATACACAAATGCTGATAGACAATAAATATCCACCCGCATAGTGGGTGGATATTTGTTATGATTCTTCAACTAACTTACCGCAAATATGCTCCGGAGTTAATTCCAGTAACAATGTCCGGTGTGCGTGATTTTTGATTTCTTCCCTGATATATTCTTCGTCCTGCGTGAATTTATGGCTCAGCTTTGTTGTGATGTCGACAATTCTGTCCAAATCATCCACTATTTTCATCCTGCCGAATACAATGACACTTTTAATATTCAATGCCCACTGCCCTTCCTTTCGGTAGCCCGAATCATATACGCAGAAGGAAACTTTATCGTCCTTTTTCAGCGAATCCAGCCTGTGTCCGGTATTTCCGCAATGGAAATATACCTTGCCGTCAGCCTCGTTATAAAAATGATTCATCGGCATTCCGTACGGATATCCGTTGTCACCGTTTACCGAAAGAACCCCTCGCTTTTCTGAGCTAAGAAGCGAAACACACTCTTCCATAGTCAGCTTTTTGTTTTTTCTTATTAATTCTCTGAACATTGTTTAATATCCCGATTCCTCTTTTATACGACATAAGGCTTGCACTAAGACAAGCCTTATATTTATTAATCGTGTAATTTTCTGTTATCTATTACTCTCTTTGCCTTGCCTTCACTTCTCGGAATTGACTTCGGACGTAATAAGTGAATCTTTACGCCGATACCTAAGGTTGAGCGAAGCTGATTTTCAAGACTTCTCTTCTCTGCCTCAACATCTCCGTTAAACTTCGGGCTTAACTCTACGTTGATATCGAATGTGTCTGTGTTGTTTACACGGTCAACGATAATCTGATAGTTCGGTGAAACCTCAATACTGTTCTTTAAAAGAACCTCTTCAATCTGTGACGGGAATACGTTTACGCCACGGATGATTAACATATCGTCTGATCTGCCTGCCGGCTTCTTCATTCTTACATGTGTTCTTCCGCACTTACATGGTGTATAGTCAAGCATACAAAGGTCTCTTGTTCTGTATCTTAACAGCGGCTGACCTTCCTTTGTGATTGTTGAGAATACCAATTCACCGAATGAACCCTCCGGTAATACCTCGCCTGTATCCGGGTCAATAATCTCCGGAATAAACATATCCTCACAGATATGCATACCTGCCTGCTCGCTACATTCGTATGATACACCCGGTCCCATAATTTCTGTAAGACCGTATACGTCGTATGCCTTTAAGCCTAAGCCCTCTTCAATCTGCTTACGCATTTCTTCTGTCCACGGCTCTGCACCAAAGATACCTGCCTCTAACTTAAGCTGATTCTTTACGCCCATTTCCTTGACAGTTTCTGCAAGGTACATAGCATATGACGGAGTACAGCAAAGGTGTGTGCTTCCAAGGTCACACATAAAACGAATCTGTCTTTCTGTATTTCCCGATGATGTCGGAATTACCATTGCTCCGATTTTCTCAGCACCCTGATGTGCACCGAGACCGCCTGTAAATAAGCCATATCCGTATGATACCTGTACTCTTGACTTCTCGTTTGCACCTGTTGCAACAAGCTGACGTGCAAAGCCGTTTGACCACTGCTCAAGGTCGTTTCTTGTGTAGCCTGCAACTATCTGCTTACCTGTTGTACCTGATGAAGCGTGGATTCTTACGATCTCTCTCTTCGGTACTGCAAAAAGCTGGAACGGATAATAGTCTCTTAAATCCTGCTTTGTTGTAAACGGAAGCTTTGCAATGTCCTTTAATTCCTTGATGTCCTCCGGCTTAACTCCTGCCTCGTCCATTCTCTCACGGTACATTGCAACGTTTTCGTACATTCTCTTTACCTGCCACTGAAGCTTTTCGAGCTGATGTGCTCTGATTTCTTCACGGCTCATACATTCGATGTCCTGCTGAAAATACTTTTCCATATGCTTTTATACTCCTTTTGTTATTTTATATTATAGCCTAATTCAAAGGCCTTTAAGTTCATTTCAAGGAACTTCGCCGGAACGTATTCCTTTATAACCTCAAGCCATACTTCCTTGTCGATATCCATACTCTTTGCAAGTAAGCCGATAAGTACTACATTTACTGCCTTGATTGTTCCTGCTTCCTTTGCCAACGGAAGTGCGTCGATAACCTCAAGATTCACCTTTTCGCTAAGCTTAGCTTCGATATCCTGCGGATACTCCATTGCACCTGTTATAACCGGCATCGGATTCATCTGCTGACGGTTTGCTAAAATCTTGCCGCCCTTCTTCACGAACGGTAATGCTCTGTATGCTTCAAGCATCTCAAATGCAAGAATTAAATCCGCCTCGCCCTTGTCTATAATCGGTGAATATACCTTATCACCGAACTTTACATATGTAACAACGCTGCCGCCACGCTGGCTCATTCCGTGAACCTCGCTGACCTTAACGTCATATCCCATCTTTATGGCTACACCGCCTAAGATTCGGCTTGCAAGAAGTGTTCCCTGTCCGCCTACACCTACTATCATTATATTCATTACGTTTTTCTCCTTTAATTTATCACTTTTGCCAAGAATTTATATACCTATATCATAACGACTTGAAACAGGCTCCATACTTTCAAGACTCTTCCACAGGAATATTGTTGCACTGTCTGCCTCTTCTGCCGATACAGTCAGCTCTTTTGAGCCATTTTCCTTATCTACAAGCCCTGTTCCGATGCCTTTGAGATCTGAATCCTTCTTTAATACAATAATAACCCTTGTATCATCGCTCAGATTTTTTGCACCCTCAATATCAACATTTACTGTAAATGTTCCGTTACCGTTGTCTGTAACCTTTGTCGACTGTGCTATTTCCGGCGATTTCACAAGATAATGTATCGTTGCGTTTTCCAATCCGTCATTACCTGTATCCTTTTCCAATGCAGTCCATTGTTCCTTTGTACCGTGGTAATATACGTCCGTAAAAGCATTTACATAATAGAATGCTTTCTTCCCGATATACGTTACAGTGTCAGGAATCGTAACATCCTTCAGATTTTCACAATATGCAAAGGCTTCCTGATCTATTTTTTCTATACCGTCGGGTATTGTATAGCTTGTCAAAGCATTGCAGGAGCTGAATATTCCCATTGGTAATGCTTTAAGTGTTTCCGGAAGCACAATCTCCTTTAAGGCTGTACAACCGCTGAACATTCTTATCGGCAAGCTTTCCGCCTCAGTCTTAATCACTGCACTTTCAAGCGACGTACAATATTCAAATGTTTTTTCACCAAAGCAATATGTTTTTTTCGGAATAACTATGCTTTTAAGTGCTTTGCAGCCCGAAAACGCATATGAATATATGAGCTCAACCGACTCCGGAATTTCTATCTGCTCAAGCGATGAACAGCCCGAAAACGCATTGATTCTGATTTCTTTAACCGATGACGGAATTGTTACATTCTTCAATGCCGCACATCCCGAAAAACAACCCTGCGGTATAATTGTCACACCCTCAGGAATATCAAACTCCTCAAGCGATGGACAGCCTTCAAATGTGCCCATCGGAAGCTCGGTTATACCTGACGGAAGTGTTGCCTTCTTCAGATTTTTACAGTCATAAAAGAGATATTCCCCTATTTTTACATTATCCGGAATGTTAACCTCTGTAAGTCCCGTACATCCATAAAATGCATTTGTGCCTATTTCAACTATACCGGATGTAATCACAACTCCCGTCAGATTTACACAATCCGAAAATGCCGCTCCGCCAATTTTAGTTACCGTTTCAGGCGGAGTATATATGCCGCTCTTTGCCTGCGGATATCTTATAAGCTCTGTTCCATCCTTGCTGTAAACAACACCATCAACCGATGTAAACTTTTCGTTCTCTTCATCTATATAAATCGCCTCAAGTGCGTTTGCACCGTTAAAGTAAATATCATAATCGAAGTTTTTACCTACATAAATTGTTTTTAACGAAGTACATTTTAAAAATCCTCCGTTACTCAAAGTAGTAACACTATCTGCAAGCTCAAGCGATTCCATATTGGAGCATTCATAAAACATATTATCGCCCACTTCAGTAATGCCTTCACTTACTACCGCTTTTTTAACATTTTCTTCTGTCCACGGCGGATTCCAGCCCGGGCCCGGCATTGCACCTTCTCCGGTAAATGTAAGCACTCCGTTATCATCAAGAACCCAGGTTATATTGTCACCCATTGTGCCGCTTTCTTCTGCGTAAACAACACCGGTGCCCATTACTGCAAACACCAATAATGCTAAAGCTAATTTCTTTTTCATATTGTGAACCCTCTCTTTAACCAAAAACCGGGTTTTTAGTCTACCTTCTCAATTGCGTGGAACGGACATACGTTAACACATAATCCACAACCGTTACACTGTGTTGTATCAATCTTGATATTTCCGTCCTCAACTGAAATAGCCGGGCATCCGAGCTTCATACAAACCTTACACTTCTTACAGTTTTCCGTAACCTCGCAATGACCTGTATAATTGACTGTCTTTAACAGTGCACACGGTCTCTGTGCGATGATTACTGACGGTTCCTCACGCTCAACCTCTTCTTTGACTACCTTTTCAAAGTTCTTTACATCAAACGGGTCTGCCACAACAATATTTTCAACGCCGACTGCCTTGCAAAGTGCGATTAAATTAACCTGCTTTGTCTCTTCCTTACGGATTGTGTAGCCTGTTGTCGGGTTATCCTGGTGACCTGTCATACCTGTGATTGAGTTATCAAGGATAATTACTGTGTTGTTGCCCTTGTTATAAACTATGTCAACAAGTCCTGTGATACCTGAGTGCATAAAGGTTGAGTCTCCGATTACGCTGACTAACTTCTTATTGAACTCAGCACCTCTTGCCTTTGCCATACCGTGAGCCGCACTTACCGATGCACCCATACAGATTGTAGTATCAAGGCTCTGAAGCGGTGCTGCCGCTCCTAAGGTGTAGCAACCGATATCGCCCGAAACAACAAGTCCTAACTTCTTTAATACATAATATGTAGCTCTGTGCGGACATCCTGCACACATTACCGGCGGTCTTACCGGAATTTCCTCACCGATAGCCTCAAACGGTGCTGAATCCTCACCTAAAACTGCCTTCTTTATCATTGACGGTGTGTACTCGCCCAAGAGTGTGAATACATCCTTACCTATTACGTCAAGTCCCAAAGCCTTGCAGTGCTGCTCAATAATCGGATCTAATTCCTCGATTACGAATACCTTGTCATACTTTGCAGCAAATTCCTTCAATCGTGCATCCGGAAGCGGATATACTACGCCAAGCTTTAAATAGTCAACCTTATCGCCCAATGCTTCCTTTGCATATACATATGCAATACCGCCTGCAATTACGCCGATCTTTGAGCCGTTGTTTTCAATCGGATTAAGCTCATCTGACTTTTCTGCCATTTCTCTTAAAGCGTTTATTCTGTCCTCAACTACAACGTGACGCTTTATTGCATTGCCCGGAAGCATAATGTATTTTGCCGGATTCTTCTCATACGGCTTTAACTCGTAATTTACCGGATCCTCTTCCTCAACAAGGCTCTGTGAGTGTGAAACTCTTGTTGACAAACGGATAAATACCGGAGTGTCATACTCCTCTGAAAGCTCGTATGCCTTCTTTACGAAGTTCTTACACTCGCCACTGTCTGACGGCTCAAGCATTAAAATCTTTGATGCCTTTGCATAGTGACGTGAATCCTGCTCATTCTGTGATGAATGCATTCCCTGGTCATCAGCAACGCAAAGTACCATACCGCCGTTTACGCCTGTATAGCTCATTGTAAACACCGGGTCTGCCATTACGTTAAGTCCAACGTGCTTCATACAGGTCATTGAACGTGCACCTGCAATTGCCGCACCTGCCGCAACCTCGCAGGCAACCTTCTCATTCGGTGCCCACTCTACGAATATATTATCGTACTTTACGATATTTTCTGTAATTTCGGTACTCGGTGTACCCGGATATGAGGAAACTACGCTTACACCCGCTTCATAAGCACCACGTGCAACAGCTGCATTTCCAAGCATTAACTTTTTCATTATGTATATTTTCCTTTCTGTTTTTACATTACAGTATATTATATCAAATTTTTAACGATTAGTCAATTACTTTCGTGAAATTTATCCCATTTTTTTGAATATTATGCACTAAAAGCGGAGCATTTCGCTCCGCTTTTAAATTATTCACTTACTAATACCGCTCTTCCGTTGCCGTTCCACTCTACATCTGCACCGAACGCCTCGGCAATCACACGTACCGGAATCATTGTACGGTCGTTGATTATCTGTGCCGGTACATCAACAGGAATTGCTTCACCATTCTTGTACATACTGCTCGCACCGATTGTGAGCTTTACTGTAACACTGCCACGCTTTGCAGTTACGGTCTGCGTTGCCTGGTCCCATTCAACCTCTGCATTCATCGCCTCGAAAATTGCACGAAGCGGCACAAGAGTACGGTCGCTTATAATTTCCGGATTCTGATTATAGTCATTAAATGATACTCTCACTCCGTTATAATATACCGTAATCAGGCTGTTTACCGATATATCTGTAAGGTATGGTAC
>JAZQHZ010000248.1:0-3095 GCA_045540855.1 Clostridia bacterium | reverse complement strand
AACATCTTTTAAAATGTTTTCCCCTTAAACGGCATTCTTTTGCTTACTTTTCTACTGCTGTAGGTAGAAAAGTAAGTAGGGGTACCAACGACATAACAATAAGCACTGCATAAGCAGGGGACAAAGTCCCGATGCACTGCAATAACAACATCTCGATAAATTCAAATTTGAATCGTCAGCAATAGTTACATATCACGAATTATAAAAAAGTACTTGCAAATTAAACCAAAATATAGTACAATAGGTTATAATACTATTTTTATGAGGTGAAAAAGAATGGCATTGATTTTAACTGTTACTGCCGCTTGCGTGCTTCTTGGCTATGGCATATGGCAGTATGCACTTTGTCCGTCGCTTAAAAAGCCGGGCAGAGGCGAAAATAATGCACTTTACATTATCGGCGTGATGCTGGTTTCTTTGATAATCCATATCATTTGTGCGGCATCATATCACGGACACAAGACAGATATGTCCTGCTTCTCGGCGTGGGCAAGTCAGGTATTTACGCACGGCATAGGCGGCTTCTATGAGCTTGAAAGCTTTCACGACTATCCGCCGGGCTATATGTATGTGCTCTATGTGATAGGTGCTTTGAAAAAAGTGTTCTCACCTGAGGGTGCAGGGCTTGATGTGCTTATTAAAATGCCCGCAATGATCTGCGATTTACTGACAGGTTGGCTTATATATAAGGTTGCAGATAAAAAGCTCGGCAATGCACGTTCGGCACTTATAAGTGCTCTTTATCTGTTTAATCCGGCGGTTATTATGAACAGTGCAGTGTGGGGACAGGTGGACTCTGTTTATACACTGTTCGTGGCGTTTATGATTTACCTTGTTGCACAGCGGAAAATGATTGCATCATATTTCGTGTTTGCACTGTGTATATTCATTAAGCCGCAGGCGTTTATCTTTACTCCGGTGCTGATTTTCGGAATAATTGAAAATGTATTTTTACCGAAATTTGATGCGGATAAGTTTGTTAAGAATTTATTATTGGGACTTTGTGCAATCGGAATGATAGTAGTGCTTGCACTTCCGTTCGGACTTGTTAACGTGTTCGAGCAGTATAAGGCAACGCTTGCTTCGTATCCGTATCTGACGGTCAATGCCTTCAATATCTGGGGTGCGGCAGGTCAGAACTGGACAGGACTTACTAACGTAACAACAATTGTAGGCTATGCATTTCTTGTGCTTATTGTTGCGTGCTCAGTGGCTTTGTTCTTTAAGTCAAAGAGCAAGGCAAAGTATTATTTTACGGGTGCATTCCTCTCGTTTGCGACATATATGCTCTCAACAAAAATGCACGACAGATACGCATTCCCGACGATGGTTATGCTTCTGCTTGCCTTTGTTGAAGCAAAGGATTTAAAGACCTTTGCCCTCTATATCTTAAATACTGCGGCACAGTTCTTTAACGTTGCGTGGGTGCTCTTTATCTATGAGCAGGACATCAATAAATATTTCAAGAGTCCTGTTATCGTGACGGCTTCAATTGTAAATATTGCATTCTTCGCATTTATGATATATGTGGGAATTAAGGCATATATGGCGGATAATATAAAGACGGTTGAGCCGGTAGTGCCGGTTGCCGGAGGAAAGAAAATGGGAAAGAAGAAGGGTAACAAAAACACCTATCAGTATCAGAATGTTCAGCCGGCGGCTCCGAAAAAGAAGATTTTCAGAACACAGCTGCTTGCTAAAATAACAGCCTTTGATATAATTGCAATGATTGTTATCACTGCGATATATTCAGGAATTGCCTTATATGACCTGGGTGATATGGACGCACCTGAAACACAGGTACCGATTGCAGGAAATGCAGTGACGGTGGATTTGGGTGAGGATAAGCAGATTGCGAAGCTGAAATTCTTCAACGGCTCATATCACATTGAGGAAAACAAAAAGCTTGACGTATCGTTTAAAACAGAAGGCGGCGTAGAGACGAAGAAGGAAACCTATAAGTCGGGTGCGGTATTCTACTGGTCAGAGAAGAATATCAACACAACTGCAAGATATATCACCTTCTCAACGGCTGCTGAAAAAGACCTTTACCTTAAGGAGATATGCTTCCTTGATTCACAGAACAACCTCATAACTCCTGCAAATGCACAGGACGAGGCACTTGCAAATCTTTTTGATGAGCAGTATCTGTGTCCGGAACGTTCAAATTTCAGAAACGGAACGTATTTTGATGAGATTTACCATGCAAGAACTGCGTATGAATTCATACACAAAGAGCCGATTTACGAGTGGACACATCCGCCGCTCGGCAAGCTTATAATTTCGCTTGGTATTCTTATCTTTGGTATGAATCCGTTCGGCTGGAGAATTGCAGGAACGGTTATAGGAATACTGATGGTTCCGGTGATTTATATATTTGCAAAGAAGCTTTTAAAGCACAGCTGGCTTGCGACGGTGACCTGTCTGTTATTCACGTTTGATTTTATGCACTTCGCTCAGACGAGAATTGCAACAATAGACGTGTACGTTACGTTCTTTATAATGCTGATGTATCTGTTTATGTTCAAGTACTACACTATGAGCTTCTACGATGCACCGTTCAAGAAAACACTTGTGCCTCTGGCGTTGTCGGGTATCTGTATGGGACTTGGCGTTGCGGCAAAGTGGACGGGTGCATATGCCGGCGTGGGACTTGCGATTGTATTCTTTATGACGATTATTCAGAGATACAACGAATACCGTGCGGCATTGAAGAATGTGCAGGGCACATCTGACGGAATTCCCAACAGACGTATTATTGAGGAATTTACGCCGAAGTGCATACGCACACTGGCGTGGTGTCTGCTGTTCTTCGTGGCAATCCCGCTCTTTATTTACTGCTGTTCATATATTCCGTATATGTTCACACCGAGCGGTGACGGACTCAAAACAGTAATAACAAATATGAATTCAATGTACGCATACCACGCAAAGACGGTGTTGAAGTCAACACATTCGTTCTCATCGCACTGGTATCAGTGGCCGATAATGACAAGACCTATCTGGTACTATTCGGGAACGGTTTCAGGCACTGTCAAGGAGGGTATCAGCTCGTTTGGTAATCCGGCAGTGTGGTGGACGGGAATTGCGGCACT
>JAZQHZ010000247.1:0-2494 GCA_045540855.1 Clostridia bacterium | reverse complement strand
CGCTCAATAAGCTCGGTATTGAAATTAAGGCAAACGGTGCGGCAAAGGCTGACACATATGCAGACTATGCAGATGTTTCCGACTATGCAAAGGATGCAGTTGATGCCCTTGTTGCGGCAGGTCTTGTCAACGGTAAGAGCGGTGAGATTGCACCGAAGGATTACACAACTCGTGCAGAAGTTGCAGTACTTCTGAGACGTATTCTTGACTACATAAAATAAAGGTGAGTCGCCGTGCTGAAAATCAGCATGGCGACTTATTTTATGTGTGGAATTGTCATTGACAAGAATTGTGACGGTGAGGTATAATTTATCCAAAACGAAAAGGAGAGGACGAAAATGAAGCTTGGGAATATGTTTTTTGATTACCGATATGTATACGAGGAAAATGAAAAATTTATTCCGTCAAAATATTCGGTAATAACCTCTGAATCGGAAGGATATGCCTGCAAATATGCAGCAAGGGTAGTGGAATCCTTTTCAGAAGTAGGTCAGGATACAAAAATTAACATGTGGCTGTCAATCCCTGAAAGAATCAGGGAAAGAGTCGGGGATATATATTCCGAAAACGATGAGAGCTATGCGGTTGAGATAGATGGAGAAACTGTAAACCTCTATGCCTTAAGCGAACGCGGACTTATTTATGCCGTGTCAACGCTCAAGCAGCTGTATGAGCATAAGGATATCGGAAATTTGCTTATTTTTGATTATCCCGATAAGGAAATCCGCGGTTATCGTGTCTACACTCCGGGGCGCGACAGCTTTGATGCGTTTCGGGATGTGGTCGATATGATGGTTGAGTACAAATACAACTCCATCATTATCGAAGTTGGCGGTGCGATGGAATATAAGCGTCACCCCGAAATAAATGCTAAGTGGGTTGAATTTTGCACTGAGGTTCACAAAAGCCCATATGAAGCAGAAAGAATACAGAAAAAGACATATCCTGCATGGCAGAAAAATTCCATTCACGCCGATAACGGTGCAGGCTCATATATCACACAGGATGAAATGCGCGAGCTTATAGCATACTGCCGAGAGCGCGAAATAACGGTAATTCCGGAGGTTCCTACACTCAGCCATTCCGATTATATTGTTATGACATACCCCGAGCTGAACGAAAGGGTCGAGGACAAATATCCTGACACGTATTGCCCTTCAAACCCGAAATCCTATGAAATTGTATTTGATATTCTCGATGAGGTTATAGAGGTTTTTAATCCCGAATGTATAAACATCGGTCATGATGAGTGTTATACACTTGCAAAATGTCCGCTTTGCAAAGGAAAGGATCCGGTTGACCTATATGTAAGTGACATTGAAAGAATAAATGAATATCTCAAGGCACGCAATATTAAGACGATGATTTGGGCGGAAAAGTTTTTTGACAATGTATACCTTATGTCGTATGACGGACGTATCCACGGCTATGGCGGAACGGGTGACGAGGCGTGGGATGTTCCGCGCTGCATAGGCTGCGTGGGAAAGGTACCGAAGGATGTGCTGCTCCTCAACTGGTACTGGTCGCTTACCGACTTTTCGCGCGAGGAGGAAATACGTGATCTCGGATACAAAATGATTTACGGCAATTTCACAGGCGTTCTCCTTGAAAATTATCGCAAGAGAATAGGTGGAGTCAGCGGTGGATTTGTAAGTAACTGGGGAGCTTTTGAGGATATGTATATGCAAAGGAACGGTCAGTGCTATGCTCTTCTTGCAACGGCGTGGACGTTCTGGAGTGACGAATACGATACCGGGCGCGCCGGTGAGATTGTCGCAAAGGTAAAGCGCGAGCTTTATCGCAGGCATTGCATAAAGATGGGCAAGGGTGCTGTTGAAATCGTGCATACCACAGATTGCGAAAGACCGTATAAGGTATTCTATGACGGATACTACTATGTCGAGGATGAGTGGAAAATAGGCGAGCATACCGTTGAGTATACAGACGGAAGCAAAGTTTCTCTTCCCGTAATTTATGGATACAATATACGTTCGTCAAGCGAAAAGGAAGACTTCTTCAGTGATTCTACGGAAGCTGTTCCGAAAGGTTATGTGGAGGTGCTGGGTGCGACATATCCTGAAATCATTGACGGCAGAATGTATTACAGAACAGCCTACCAAAACCCGTATCCCGAAAAGGAAATAAAGAGCATTGAAACTGAGGCATATGAAGGGATAACAATAGAGATAAAAGAATTGTAAACGCCGTAAGTAAATTCAATATTTTTGGATGATTTAAATGAATTTTCTGCAAAATATACAGAATAATTGACTATCATTTAATGTTATGGCATAATAAAATATCGTAAATTGAAGCAACAAAAATCTTGCAATACTGACGTATTGCGGGATTTTTTTGCGCTATTCGCGGTGAATTACCGACCAAAACTGTTTTCTCCCTGTGTGAAGACGACTAAGGATAGCAACTGTTAATTGACTTGCCAAAATACAAGTCGTCATTATTACAAGTAATCACAAATGTAAACGCCACATGG